>NZ_JBXAST010000044.1:0-27426 GCF_058809645.1 Azospira sp. MPR-E4
GGCTTCGGCCACGTAGGCTACGTTGCCGGTGTTGAGGCCGGCCACGCACATGCGGCCGGAGCGCACCAGGTACACGCTGAACTCTTCCCGCAGGCGCTCCACTTGGGCGGGGGAAAGTGCGGCGACACGGGCATCAGTTATCGGCACATGCCTCCAGGGCTTCAATGTCTGCAGAAACGATAACGGCCAAGTGCTTTGAGATTTTCTCAATTGGCCAATCCCACCAGGCGATTGCCTCGAGCGCCAATGCGGTTTCTTGTGAAAAGCGTTCCTTGATCGTCTTTGCCGGATTGCCTCCGACCACGGTGTAGGGTGGTACATCGCCAACCACCACGGAACGCGAGGAAATGATTGCGCCGTTGCCGATCTTTACGCCGGGCATGATCAGACAGTCATATCCAATCCAGACATCGTTGCCAACGATGGTGTCGCCTTTATAGGGAAGATCAGCTGCCGATGGCATCACCTTTTCCCAGCCATTACCGAAAATCTGGAAGGGATAAGTGGAAATGCCCGACATCTTGTGATTTGCGCCATTCATGATGAACTTGACGCCACGGGCTATTGCGCAGAATTTTCCGATGATCAGCCGGTCACCGATGAACGGGAAGTGGTAGAGGACATTCCGTTCAAAGTTCTCCGAATCTTCCGGGTCGTCATAGTAGGTATAGTCCCCGATGATGATATTGGGATTGGTGACGGTGTTCTTGATGAAGCACACCTGGGGAAAGCCTGCCATCGGGTGCTTGTTTAATGGATTCGGGCCGTTCAACTGGATTCCTCTCGCGATATCTAACGTTTGTGGCAAGCAGCGACCGATAGGCAAAGGGCTAGGGACATCAAGCGCTGCCCGCTGCGCATCAGTGGTAGGGCCATCTGTGGATCATGATGCGAGGATGGCCCAACGTTCGTGGTCGCGCCAGCGCTGGCCGATCTTGAGGTAGCGCGGCGAGTAACCTTCTTGGGTAAAGCCACAAGCCTTGACGAGGGCGATGGAGGCGACGTTGCCCGGTTGAATGTTGGCCTCAAGGCGATGGAGCTTGAGCTTGGTGAAAGCGTGACGCACCACGGCGCGCAAACCGCTGCGCATATACCCTTGGCGTTCGAAGCCGGAGAAGGCGTAGTAACCGAGATAGCCGCTGCGAAATACTCCCAGCACAACGTTGGTGAGATTGATGACGCCAACGATCTGGCCAGAGCCACCAGCACAAACCAGGAAGGCACTGTTTTCCGGTTGAGACATGCGTGCGATATAGCTACGGAACTGTGCAGGCGTTGATGGTGCAGAAACCCACGGATGGTGAAGTGCGAGACTGCCTTTGGCGAGGTGCAGGAACTCCTTTTGATCGGCCAGGACCGGGGAGCGAAGTTGAATGCGCGGCATGTATTCCCAAGCATAGAAAAGCAATAGAACTGTAAAAGTGTACCTTTTAACGATTCGTTGGTTTGTAGTGTTGGCCACCGTTTTGCCGATTCATGAAATCTGTCTATGCCGCTGCCCATGTCGTCGGCTTATGCCGGTAGCCTCAAGAGTCAATGAATATGCGGTTCTGCGTGTATGACATATGCGGTTAGAATGTCTCCTCTCATACCTGACGGGAGTTGTCATGATTCGCAAGCTGTTGGCCGCATGTTTTCTCGCTAGCCTGCTGGTGGGCTGCGCTTCGGTGCCCATGGGCGATGCCAAGAAGGATGCCGAGCTGAAGTCTTTCACCGCCAAGAAGGATGTGGCGGGCATTTATATCTACCGCAACGAGTCCATCGGTGCCGCGGTCCGCATGGATGTGGAAGTGGACGGTAAACCCATTGGCCAGACGGCTGCCAAGACCTATTTCTATACCGAGGTAGCTCCCGGTACCCATACCATCACCTCCAAGTCGGAGAACGATGACAGCATCCGCATCGATACCGTAGCCGGTAAGCTTTACTACGTCTGGCAGGAAGTGAAGATGGGTATTCTCTACGCCCGCACCAAGCTGCATCAGGTAGGCGAGGACGAGGGACGCAAGGGAGTGCTGGAAACCAATCTGGCGGCGAATCAGGGCCAGTAACAGTACCGGCCTGCAGCCCATACAAGACGGCCCTTCCGGCGAGTGCATCGCCGGAAGGGCCGTCTTTTTTGCTTCTCCCGGCAGATCGCCGGGGAAATCCCGTCAGCCTTGCAGCACCGCCGCCATGGCTTCGGCCACGTAGGCTACGTTGCCGGTGTTGAGGCCGGCCACGCACATGCGGCCGGAGCGCACCAGGTACACGCCGAACTCTTCCCGCAGGCGGTCCACCTGGGCGGGGGAGAGGCCGGTGTAGCTGAACATGCCGCGCTGCTTGGTGAAGTAGGAGAAGTCCTTGCCCGGCACCCGGGCGGTCAGCACTTCATACAGCTTCTGGCGCATGGCCTGGATGCGGGTGCGCATCTCGGTCACTTCCTTGACCCATTCGGCGTGGAGGGCGGCATCGTTCATGACGATGGTGGTCACCAGTTCGCCGTGGATGGGGGGGCTGGAGTAGTTGCGGCGCACGGTGAACTTGAGCTGGCCCAGGACCCGGCCGGCTTCTTCCGCGTCCTTGCACACCACGGAGAGGCCGCCGACCCGCTCGCCGTAGAAGGAGAGGTTCTTGGAGAAGGAGTTGCTGACCAGGAAGGGCAGGCCGGAATCGGCCAGGGCGCGGATGGCGTAGGCGTCTTCATCGAGGCCGTCGCCGAAGCCCTGGTAGGCGATGTCGAGGAAGGGGATCAGCTTGCGCTCGGCGACCATGGCAATCACCTGTTGCCATTGCTCCCGGGAGAGGTCCACGCCGGTGGGGTTGTGGCAGCAGGGGTGCAGCAGGACGATGCTCTGCTCGGGCAGGCCCTGGAGACAGGCGACCATGCCGGCGAAGTCCACGCCGCCGGTGTTGGCGTCGTAGTAGGGATAGTCGTGCACGGCGATGCCGGCGCCTTCGAAGATGGAGCGGTGGTTGTCCCAGGTGGGGTTGCTGACCCAGGCTTCGCTCTTGGGGAAGTAGCGCTTGAGCAGGTCGGCGCCCACCTTCAGCGCCCCGGAGCCGCCCAGGGTCTGGATGGTGGCGACGCGGCCGGCCTTGAGGGCGGCGCTGTCGGCGCTGAAGAGCAGCTTCTGCACTACGGCCCGGTAATCGGCGGCGCCTTCCATGGGCAGGTAGGAGCGGGGCGCGGGGGCGGCGGCGATGGCGGCCTCGGCCTGGCGCACGGAGCCGAGCAGGGGGATGCGGCCCTGTTCGTCGTAATAGAGGCCGATGCCCAGATTGACCTTGGTAGTCCGGGGGTCCTTGTGGAAGGTTTCGACCAGGGTGAGGATGGGGTCGCCCGCGTAGGCGTCGACGTGTTCGAACATGGTGCGCTGGTTCCGTTGGTGAAGTGGTCAGAAAGAGGCCGCGCCGGGCAGGCCGGATTGCCCCGGAAGCGGGGCAGGGGGCCGTGGCGGCAGGGGCTTATTGTAGCCGCCCGGGCCGCCACGGCCAGCAAAAGCGTGGGGCGGACGGCAAAAATGGCTCAGGCGTTGGGCGTCTGCGGCCGGGGCAGCCACTTCAGCAGCATGGCGTAGAGCACTTCCGGATTCACCGGCTTGGGCACGAAGTCATTCATGCCGGCCTCCAGGCAGCGCTCCCGGTCCTCGCCGAAGGCGTTGGCGGTCATGGAGATGATGGGCAGGTTTTCCATGCCGGGCAGGCGGCGGATGTGGCGGGTGGCCTCCAGGCCGTCCATGCCGGGCATCTGCATGTCCATCAGCACCAGGGCGTAGGGCGTGGTCCCCCGTTCCAGGCAGGCCACGGCCTCGTTGCCGTCGGCGGCGATGTCCACCCGCAGCCCGGCGTATTCGAGCAGTTCCCGGGCCACCTCCTGGTTGATGGAGTCGTCTTCGGCCAGGAGGATGGGGGTGCCCCGGTAGTGCTGCAGCAGTTCGCCTTCGGCCGAATCGGGGCGGGGGCCGTCCTCGGGCAGGGCGGCCCGGGCCTCGCCCAGCTTGAGCCGGGCGGAGAACCAGAAGGTGCTGCCGAAGCCCAGGCGGCTGTCCACGCCGGCGTCGCCACCCATGATCTGGGCCAGGCGCCGGGTGATGACCAGGCCCAGGCCGGTGCCGCCGAAGCGGCGGCTGGTGCTGCCGTCGGCCTGCTGGAAGGGGGCGAACAGCAGGGGCTGGACTTCCGGGGCGATGCCGATGCCCGTGTCCTCCACCTCGAAGCGCAGGAAGACGTCCGCCGGCGTCAGCTCCAGCACCTTGATCCGCAGGGTGACGCTGCCCCATTCGGTGAATTTCACCGCATTGCTGGCGTAGTTGAGGATGGCCTGGGTCAGGCGGGTCGGGTCCCCCAGCAGGTAGGGCGGCAGGGGATCGACTTCCGACTTGAGGACGATGCCCTTCTTGCGCGCCCCCTCGGCCAGCATGGAGAAGATGTGGCTGACGATGCGCCCCAGCTCCACCGGCTGTTCCTCCAGCACCAGGCGCTCGGCCTCGATCTTGGAGAGGTCCAGGATGTCGTTGATGATGGACAGCAGGTGGCTGGCCGCATCGTCGATCTTGTCCAGGCGGTCCTGCTGCTGGGGCGAGGGCTCGCCCTTCTTGAGGATGTGGGTGAGGCCGATGATGGCGTTCATCGGCGTGCGGATCTCGTGGCTCATGTTGGCGAGGAAGGCGCTCTTGGCCACGTTGGCGGCATTGGCCGCATCCCGGGCCCGGGCCAGTTCCTCGGTGCGCTCGGCCACCAGCTCTTCCAGGTGGTGGCTGTAATTGCTGACCTCGGCCTCCAGGCGCTTGCGCTCGGTGATGTCCCGGGCCACCCCGAGGACGCCCAGCACCTTGCCCTGGGGCTCGACGATGGGCGTCTTGACCGTCTCGAACAGGCGCTGGCCGGAGCCGTCCGCCTGGGTGATCCATTCCTCGTTGCTCTGGGGCGTGCCGGCGGCCAGCACCTGGCGGTCTTTGTCGCGGAAGAAATCGGCCTGTTCCCGGCTGACGAAGTCGTAGTCGCTGCAGCCGATGATCTCCTGCTCCGGGCGGCCCATCATGCGTTCGAAGGCCGGGTTGCAGGCGATGAAGACGCCGGCCTCGTCCTTCAGCCAGAGGGGATCGGGAATGCCCCGCAGCAGGGTGTGCAGATGGCTGCGCTGCCGCTCCAGTTCGGCGGTGCGGCGCTTCACGGCCGCCTGCAGCACCCGCACCCAGAGGGCCAGGCCGGCGCCGGCGACCAGCAGCAGGGCCAGGCCCAGACCGAAATACCGGGCGTAGGGCATGTAGGGCACGTAGTCGATGGCCGAGCCCATCCACTTCTTTTCCAGGGCCGCCCGTTCCTCGTTGCTGATGAGGGCCATGCCCCGTTCCACCGCCGCCAGGGTGGCCGTGTCGCCCTTGCGCGTGGCCCGGTGGAAGCGTCCCTGGTAGAGGTCGAAGGACTTGCGGAACTGGCGCTGCAGATCCAGGCGGTAGAGGTAATAGTTGGCCGGGAGCTGGTCCAGGCAGAAAAGCTTGATCTCCTCAGCCATGGCGGCGGCGATCATTTCCGCGTAGTTCTTGAACTGGCGCAGGTTGGTGACGCCCTTGCCCTGCAGTTCCTCGATGCAGGCATCGCCGACCTGGACGCCGATGAGGAAACCCTTGAGGTTGTCCGTGTTGCTGATGCCGCTGATGGAGCTGTGGCTGTAGATGCCCACCGGCAGGTTGGCGTAGGGCTGGGAGAATTCGTAGAGGGCGTCCCGGGCGGCGGTGTGGAAGATCATGTCGATCACGTCCGCCTCGTTCTCCGCCATGAGGCGCTGGGCCCGGCCCCAGTCGGTGGCGATCAGCTGCACCCGGCGGCCGGTCTTCTGCTCCCACAGGGACCACAGGTCCACCAGATAGCCCACGGGCTGGCCGCTCGGGTCGCGGAAGATGTAGGGCGGATAGTTGTCGTCGCTGGTGACCCGCAGGGGCGGCTCGTCGGCACCGGCGGGTCCGGCGGACAGGGCCGCACAGCACGCCAGGAGCAGGGCGCCGAGCAGGCGGGTGATTGCGGGGACGGCGGGGAACTGCGTCATCGGGCCACCTGGAAAGGGGAGGGCGAGAATGGTCGGCGGGGATGGCGCTCCATCCCGTTCGCCTAGCAGTATGGCATAGGCCGGCCCCGGCTCCGGCGGGCAAAAGTCATGAAACGGCAGGAGGGAAGCCGGGATCGGCGTGCTGGCCAAAATGGTCGGACAGCGCCGGGGCCGATGCGTTCGGCGGGAGAGGCGGGTGGCGGGAGAAACGGGCAGCCGGCTGTCAGCCGCAGCGCGGCCCCGGGCTCAGCCGAAGCAGCGGGCCCACAGGAGGGAGCAGGGCATGGCCAGGAACAGGGCCGGCAGCATGTTCACGATGGGGAAGAACTTGATGCCGCAGATGCGCAGGCCCGTGGCCATCATGATGACGCCACCGCAGGCGGAGAAGTCGGCCAGCATCTCCGGCGTCGCCAGGGGCACCAGCAGGCCGGCGCCGAGGAAGAGGGCGCCCTGCACCAGGAGCTGGGGCAGGCAGATGAGAGCCACCGCCGGGCCCAGTTCGGCGGCGAAGATGAGGGCGGTGAACAGGTCCAGGATGGACTTGGCCAGGAGGATGTGGGCATCCCCGGTCATGCCCTCCTGGGTGGCGCCGAAAATGCCCATGCCGCTGGCGCAGAACAGCACCAGCAGGGTGACGAACTTGCCGACGAAGCCTTCCACCCGGGGATTGCCCTTCTCCCCCGGCATGAGCCTTTCCGCCTGGCGCTGGGCCCAGCCGATGGCCTTCTCCAGGCCCCGTTCCAGATGGGCCAGCTCCCCCGCCAGGGAGCCCAGGATCAGGGCCAGGGCCACCGCCGGCAGGGCGTGCACCTTGTTCATCAGGGTGGTGCCGATGGCGGCGGCGATGATGCCGAAGGTCAGGGGCAGGGTTTCCCGCACGCGGCGGGGCAGGCGGCGGCCGAGCACGGCGCCGCCGAGGCCGCCCAGGATCAGGGCGGCGCTGTTGGCCAGGGGTCCCAGCATGGGGTATTTCTCCGGGGAAGGCCGCCGGCGGCCCGCGGGGGGCTCTGCATGACGTGGCGGCTTGATTAATCAATCCGGTATGTTAAGGATTCCGGCGTGGCGAATAAAATACCGTTTTCGTTGTCTGGAATATCGAATTGATATGGGTGGCCCATGGACCTGAAGCGCATGCACTACTTCTGCACCATCGTCGAGCAGGGCCAGATCAGCCGGGCCGCCCGGGAACTGCACATGGCCCAGCCTCCCCTCAGCCAGCGCCTGAAGGAGCTGGAGGAGGAGCTGGGCACCCCCCTGTTCCTGCGCAAGGGCCGGCAGCTGGAGCTGACCGAGGCCGGGCGCCTGTTCTACCGCCGCGCCCGGGACATCCTGCGGGCGGTGGAATCCTCCCGGGACGAGGTGCTGCGCCTCGCCTCCCAGAGCGGTCCGGCCCTGCGCATCGGCCTCTCGCCCACCTGCCGCGCCCCCTGGCTGGCCCGCTGCGAGGCCCTCATGGCCCGCTTCCCGGCCCGGGAGATCGGCCTGGTGGTGGGGGATTCCAGCTACCTGGAACACCTGCTGCGCACCGGCCAGCTGGACCTGGCCTTCATGCAGCCGCCCCTGCAGCCCGACAGCTTCAATGTGCATCGCCTGCGGGCCTCGCCCTCGGTGGCCCTGGGTCCCGCCGACCTCTTCGCCCCCGGGCAGCGCCTGGGCCTGGCCGAGCTGGCGGCCCATCCCCTGCTGCTGTTGCGCCGCTCCGTCGGCATCGGCACCTACGAGCGCCTGCAGCAGCAGTTCCACGAAGCCGGCCTGCTGCCCCGGGTGGCCCTCTACAGTTCCGACGCCGGCATGTTGCGGGACCTGCTGCTGCAGGGCTTCCGCGGCCTGGCGGTGCTGCCGGCCTCGGAGGTGGAGAGCCTGGCGGCGGGCGCCGATCCGGCCTTCCGCGTCTATGACCTGGCCGTGCCCCTGCCGGACTACCAGCTGTCCCTGGTCTGCCCCCGCAGTGGCGGCGACGCGGATCTGGTGGGGGCCCTGCTGGAACTCTGGGCCGAGCCCGGGGCCTAGGGGCTCCGCCGCCGGGAGCCGCAAGCGGCGCGGCGCCTATGCCGGCGCTGCCGGCGGTGCTAGCATTCCGCCCCCATGCAACTCGAACACATCCGCCAACGCCTGGCCGCCCTCGGCGCCAAGACCTGCCACGAGGACCGGGTGCTGCGCGCCTGGCTCCAGGCCCAGCCCCTGGATGCCGGTGCCCGCCGCCGCCAGGCCCAGGACTACCTGCCCAAGGCCATCCGGGAGGAACTGCCGGCCCTGGCCGCCGACCTGGAGGCCCTGGCCCGGGTCCATTCCGAACACCCGGGGGCCGACGGATCGGCGCGCCTGCTGGTGCGCCTGGGCGACGGTCAGGCGGTGGAAAGCGTGCTGCTGCCCCGGGACGGAGTTTGCGTCTCCACCCAGGTGGGCTGCGCCGTCGGCTGCACCTTCTGCATGACCGGCCGGGACGGCCTGCTGCGCCAGCTCTCCAGCGGCGAGATCGTGGGCCAGGTGGTGCTGGCCCGGGCCCGGCGGCCGGTGAAGAAGGTGGTCTTCATGGGCATGGGCGAACCGGCCCACAACCTGGACAACGTGCTGGCCGCCATCGACCTGCTCGGCAGCGCCGGCGGCATCGGCCACAAGAACCTAGTCTTTTCCACCGTCGGCGACCGCCGCGTCTTCGAGCGCCTGCCCCAGCAGACGGTGAAGCCGGCCCTGGCCCTCTCCCTGCACACCACCCGGGCCGAGCTGCGGGCCCAGCTGCTGCCCAAGGCCCCGCGCCTGACGCCGGAGGAACTGGTGGAACTGGGCGAGGAATATGCCCGCAGCACCGGCTACCCCATCCAGTACCAATGGACCCTGCTCGACGGGGTCAATGACAGCGAGGCGGAAATGGACGGCATCGTCCGCCTCCTCAGCGGCAAATACGCCATCATGAACCTGATCCCCTTCAACGCCGTCGGCGGGGAGGATGAGGCCGGCGAGGGCGCCTTCCGCCGCCCGGCCTGGGAACGGGCCCGGCATCTGGCCCGCTACCTGCACCAGCGGCGTATCCTGACCAAGCTGCGCAATTCCGCCGGCCAGGACATCGACGGCGGCTGCGGCCAGCTGCGGGCCCGCAGCCTGGCGGAGGACCCGAGCAGTCCCCAGGCCGCTGCGCCCCAGGCCATTTCCGGCCCGGCGCCCCGGCGCCGGCAGCCGCGCCCCTGAAGCCGGCGGCGCCTCCCCCACACCCACTGGAGCCATCCATGCTGCGCCCATTCCTGTTCTCCCTCCTCCTCGTCTGCAGCCTGGCCCACGGCGCGCCGCCGGCGGAAGCCCCGGTGGAAGTGGTGGCCGCCGAATTCGGCATCTTTGAAGAGAAGAAGGGCGACCTGGTGTTCACTCCCACCGATGTGGTGCCCCACGTGCTGGGCCAGCGCTACGGCTGGGTGATCGAGGTCAAGACCAGCAAGCGCACCCTCAAGGTCAGCGAGGAATACGTGCAGCCCCGGCCCAACAAGGGCACGGCGGAAGAGAAGGAAGTGGCGCGCAACCTGGGCCTCTCCAACGACAAGCGGACCCAGGTCAGCGAACGCCTGCTGGCCCCCATGGATGGGCACATCTACGCCGAGTGGTCGGTGGGCCCCAACGAGCCGGCGGGCCACCGCCGCCTGCAGGTGCTGGTGGAAGGCCAGGTGGCTGCCCGCTTCGAGTTTGACGTGAAGTAAAAACGAAAGCGGCGGCCTGGGCGCCGCCGCTGTTGCCTGCCGGCAGCCCCAGGGCTGCCTTCCAGGCCCGGAGCGGGCCTGGCGGGGGATGTTTCAGGCGCCCTTGAGGGCCAGGAATTCGTCGATCAGGCGGGCCAGCACGGCCTCTTCGTCTTCCGCTTCCAGGCCCAGGATTTCGGCCACCATCTTCACCTTGCCCGGATTGACCCGGCGCCGTTCCGTTGCCGGTGCCGCCGGCATGGCGGGCGCCGCGGGAGCGACGGGGGCCTCTTCCCAGGGCGGCACATCGGCCGTGGCCGGGGAGGGGCTTGCCACCTGGGCTGCAGCCGGGCTGGGAGCAATATCCGGCGCGGCTTGCGGCGGGGTGTCCGGCTTCTTGCCGCGGCGCAGGCCTTCTTCCACCAGAACCTTTTCCACCACCTGCTTGGGCAGCTTCTCCCCTTCGGGCAGTTGGGCGATCTGGCCGATCAGGGTTTCCGCCTTGGCCTCGTTCTTCTGGGCCAGCTTCTCCAGCTGGATGGCGGTGCTGGTGCTGGAAATCTTGCCCGATTCGAGCAGGGCGCTGACCTGGGGCGACAGGTTGGCGGCGGCGGTGGCCTGGGCCAGCCAGGTGGCGGTGCGGCCGAAGTGTTCGGCGGCCGCATCCTTGCTCTCGAAGCGCTCGGCGATGGTCTGGATGGCGTTGGCCATGTCCCGCGGGTCCAGGGCGGCGCGCACCCCCAGGCCCAGATTCTCGAAGACCTGCACTTCCAGCACTTCCTCCGGGCTGCACGCCCGCACCAGCACCGGCACGGCGGTCTCGCCCGCCAGCAGGGCGGCGCGGCGGCGGCGTTCGCCCACCACCAGGGCGTGGCGCCCGGCGCCGTCCGCCGGCTGCACCACCAGGGGATGGATCAGGCCCTTGCGGCCGATGGAGTTGGCCAGGCCCTTGAGGCTGGCCTCGTCGAAGTGCTGGCGCACGTGGTCCGGGCCGGGCTCGATCAGGGCGATGTCGATGATGCGGAATTCCGCGGGATTGTCTTTGAAGGCCATGGCCCCTCCGCCGTCGGTTGGTAGTGGCGCGATCCGCGGCGGCTGGCCGGCGCGGATCGACGAAGGGGGCGGATGTTCCTCGGTTTTCCCGCCTTTTTCAAGGCTTGACGGATGGCCGCGGATCGTAGCCGCGGTGCAGATCTGGCGCCGCCATGGGCTTCAGGCGGCGGGGGCGTGCTTGGCCAGTTTGCGCTGCAGGGTGCGCCGGTGCATTTTCAGGGAGCGGGCGGTGGCGGTGATGTTGCCGCCGTTTTCCCGCAGGATGCGCTGGATGTATTCCCACTCGACCCGCTGCACCGTCATGCGCTCGTCCGTGGCGATGGGGGGGATTTCCCAGTGGTCGGCGGTGAGGGCCTTGACGATGTCGCCGGCCTCCACCGGCTTGATCAGGTATTCCAGGGCCCCCAGCTTGATGGCGCCGACGGCGGTGGGAATGCTGGCGTAGCCGGTGAGGACCACGATGCGGGTGCCGGGGCTGCATTCGAGCAGGGGTTCGATCAGGTTGAGGCCCGACTTGCCTTCCAGGTTGAGGTCGAGCACGACGTACTCCGGTTCGTGCCGCGCCGCCAGGGCCAGGGCGCTCTCCGGGTCGTGCCCGGCGATGGTCTGGAAGCCGCGTCGGCCCATGGCCTTGGCCAGGGCACTGCAGTAGGCCTGGTCGTCGTCCACGATCAGCAGCAGGGGGGATTCGTTGCCGTCGGCAGCGTCGGTGACGGGATTCATGTCAGCAATCCTTGAGGGGAAGTTTGAGGGTGACGTCGGTGCCCCGGGGCTGCCGGGGCGCCAGATGGAGCTGGCCGCCGCAGCGCTGGATGGCGCTGCGGGCCAGCAGCAGGCCGATGCCCAGGCCCGAGTCCGAATGCACCGGCAGGGGCTGGCCGGCGGCGGCCAGCACATCTTCGGGAATGCCCGGCCCCTGGTCGGCGATGACCAGGTGGAGCCAGGGGCCATGCACGGCGGCGCTGACTTCGAGCCACTCGGGGCTGAAGCGCACGCCGTTGTCCACCAGGTTGTGCAGGGCCTGTTCCAGAGAAACGTCGGCGGCCACCAGGCGCCCGGCGGCTTCTGCATCGATGCGCAGGGCGATGCTGGCGGCCGGATGCAGGGCCCGCCAGCCGTGGGCGCATTCCTCCAGCCAGTCCTGTACCCGCCGCTGGCGGCGCTCCTCGGCCCGGGGGCGGCCGGCCTCCGCCGTGAGGCGGGTGAGGGCGCTCTTGCATTTGTCGATCTGCAGTTTCAGGCCCGCCAGTTCCTGGCGCGTCCGGGGCGGCAGTTCGGCATCCTCGACCAGATCGTCCACCACCAGCTTCATGGTGGCCAGGGGCGTGCTCAGTTCATGGGCGGCGCCGGCGGCCAGGGTGCCGAGGGAGACCACCCAGCCGTTGCGGATCTCGTTTTCCCGGGCCCGGGCCAGGGCCTGGTCGCGGATGCGGATGGCGGCCGTCATGCGGGTGATGAACCACACCGAGATGAGCACGGAGGCGAGGAAAGTCAGCCACATGCCGAGCAGGTGCAGCTGCACGGCGATGGTGGCGTCCTTCACTTCCAGGGGCTGGTAGAAATTCCACAGGAAGGAATAGGTGAGGATGGAAAAGGCCCCCAGCAGCCAGGCCTGCAGGGTCGGCAGCATGGCGGCGCCGATGGCCACCACGGGCAGCAGCAGGGAGATGAGGGGATTGGTGGCGCCGCCGGAAAAGTAGATGACGATGCTCCAGGAGAGCAGGTCCACCATCAGCTGGGTCATGGCGGGAATGGGTTCCCGGTCCCAGTGGCGCAGCAACATGGCGGCGCCGTTCACCAGCGCCAGGAAGGTGGCCGTGGCCAGCAGGGGCAGGGGGGCGATGGTGATGCCGAGCAGGCGGGGAAAGCCCAGGGTGATGGCGGCCATGGCCAGCACCGAGCCCCAGCGCAGGGCGATCAGGAGGTCCGCGTCGAGGCGCAGGCGGCGCAGGGGCCGGGGCGGCGGGAAGGGCGCTGGCGAGGGCATGCAGGCGGCTCCGAAGGGGTGGCGACGGCGGCATTATGGACAAGGGCGTGACCGCTTGTCGCGTGACATTTAGTCACTTCCCGAGGCCGCCGCCGGCGGTCAGAATCCGCCCCGTCTAAGCTTTCCAAGCCTGGACTAACGACTAGGATTGACGCCCCAGCAATGGGGCGTCCTTTTTCCCCGGGGCCTTCGCCGCCCCGCCTGGAAGGGAGTGTCCCTTGTCCGCTCAGGATGTCTCGTCCGCCCGGCCCCGCCGCGGCCTCTCCGCTTTCCTCGCCCGCCACCGCCTGGCCTGTCACCTGGCCGTGGTGCTCCTGCTCAAGATCATTCTCCTGCGCGTGCTGTGGCTCAACTACGTGGCCCCCTACCGGGTCGCCGTGGATGAACAGCGCATGGCCCAGCAGCTCACCGGTTCCACAAAACAACCCATAAGGGAGGTTCACCATGATCGATTCGACGGTCGTTGACCTGTCGCGGCTGCAGTTCGCCGCCACGGCGATGTACCACTTCCTCTTCGTCCCGCTGACCCTGGGCCTGTCCTGGCTGCTGGTGGTGATGGAGACCGCCTACGTCATGAGCGGCAAGGAAATCTACCGGGACATGACCAAGTTCTGGGGCAAGCTCTACGGCATCAATTTCGCCCTGGGCGTCACCACCGGCATCACCATGGAGTTCCAGTTCGGCACCAACTGGGCCTACTACTCCCATTACGTGGGCGACATCTTCGGCGCCCCCCTGGCCATCGAGGGGCTGATGGCCTTCTTCCTCGAATCCACCATGGTGGGCCTGTTCTTCTTCGGCTGGCAGCGCCTGTCCAAGGCCGGCCACCTGGCGGTGACCGTGCTCATGGCCCTGGGCACCAATCTCTCCGCCGTGCTCATCCTCATCGCCAACGGCTGGATGCAGGACCCGGTGGGCTCCACCTTCAACCCGGTGACCATGCGCATGGAGCTGGTGGATTTCGCCGCCCTGGTGTTCAACCCGGTGGCCCAGTCCAAGTTCGTGCATACGGTGGCCGCCGGCTACGTCACCGGCTCCCTGTTCGTGCTCGGCATTTCCTCCTGGTATCTGCTGAAGGGCCTGCACGTGGAGTTCGCCCGCCGCTCCTTCCGCATCGCCGCCGCCTTCGGCCTGGCCGGATGCCTGTCGGTGATCGTGCTGGGGGACGAGTCCGGCTATGCCGTGTCCGAATCCCAGAAGTCCAAGCTGGCCGCCATCGAGGCCATGTGGGAGACGGAAGCGGCGCCGGCGGGCTTCAACCTGCTGGCCTGGCCCAATGAGGAACGCCAGGCCAACGACTGGGAAATCCGCATTCCCTACGTGCTGGGCCTGATCGCCACCCGCTCCGTGTCCGAGACCCTGCCCGGCATCAAGGAAATCCGCGCCGCCAACCGGCAGCGCATCGAAAGCGGTGTGCAGGCGGTGCTGGCCCTGGAAGCCCTGCGCCAGAATCCGGCCGACGCAGCGGCCAAAGCCACCTTCGCCAAGCACCAGCAGGACATGGGCTACGGCATGCTGGTCAAGCGCTACAGCCCGGACCTGGCCCAGGCCACCCCGGCCATGCTGGACCAGGCAGCCCACGACTCCGTGCCCAGGGTGGCGCCGTTGTTCTGGACCTTCCGCCTGATGGTGCTGCTGGGTTTTGCCATGCTGCTGCTGGTGGGGCTGGCCTTCTGGTACAGCGTCAAGAACAGCTTCCAGCAGAAGACCTGGCTGCTGCGCTGGGCCCTGTGGTTCATCCCCATGCCCTGGATCGCCATCCAGTCCGGCTGGTTCGTCGCCGAGTACGGCCGCCAGCCGTGGACGGTGTTCGGCATGCTGCCCACCCATCTGTCGGCCTCCAGCCTTTCCGCCGCCAGCCTGTGGGGCTCCATCGCCGGCTTCGTCGGCTTCTACACCCTGCTGCTGGTCGCCGAGATGTACCTGATGTTCAAGTACGCCCGCCTCGGCCCCGCCGCCCTGCAGCCCGCCGCCGCGCCCGCCAACGCCTGAGGAGACGACTGAGATGCTGTTCGATTATCTGACCCTGAAACTCATCTGGTGGCTGCTGGTGGGCGTGCTGCTCATCGGCTTCGCCATCATGGACGGCCACGACATGGGCGTCGGCACCCTGCTGCCCATCCTCGGCCGGGACGACACCGACCGGCGCGTCATGATCAACACCGTGGCGCCCCACTGGGACGGCAACCAGGTGTGGTTTATCACCGCCGGCGGCGCCATCTTCGCCGCCTGGCCCTTCGTCTATGCCACCGCCTTCTCCGGCATGTACTGGGCCCTGCTGCTGGTGCTGTTCGCCCTGTTCTTCCGTCCGGTGGGCTTCGAGTACCGCTCCAAGCTGCCCAATCCGGCCTGGCGCAGCGCCTGGGACTGGGGCCTGTTCGCCGGCAGCGCGGTGCCGGCCCTGGTGTTCGGCGTGGCCTTCGGCAATCTCTTCCAGGGGGTGCCCTTCCACCTGGACGAAACCATGCGCTCCTTCTACACCGGCAGCTTCTGGGCCCTGCTCAATCCCTTCGCCCTGCTCTGCGGCGTGGTGAGCCTGTCCCTGCTGGCCCTGCAGGGCGCCACCTTCCTCGCCCACCGCACCGAAGGGGAGCTGCAGGCCCGCGCCCGGGGCGCCGGTACGGTGCTGGCGGTGCTGCTGCTGGCTGCCTTCTCCGCCGCCGGGGTATGGGTGGGCCGTCTCGACGGCTTCGTCATCCAGTCCATCGCCGACGTGGGCGGTGCCCTCAATCCCCTGATGAAGGAAGTGGTGCGCCAGCCCGGGGCCTGGTTCGCCAACTACCAGAAGTATCCCCTGCTGTGGGCCGTGCCTGCCCTGGCCTACGCGGGGGGGCTGCTGGCCCTGGCCTGCCTGCGGGCCGGCAAGACCCTGGTGGCCTTCGTCGGCTCCTCCGTGGCCTGCCTAGCGGTGATCCTCACCGCCGGCGTCGCCCTGTTCCCCTTCGTGCTGCCGTCCTCCACCCTGCCCAAGGCCAGCCTCACCGCCTGGGATGCCACCTCCAGCTACGTGACCCTCAACGTCATGCTCTACGTGGCCCTGATCTTCACCCCCATCGTCATCGCCTACACCGGCTGGGCCTATCGGGTGATGGCCGGCAAGGTGACCCGGGACTACATCGTTGCCAACGACAAGGCCCTCTACTAATCAAGCAAAGGAGTACATGCCATGTGGTATTTCACCTGGATTCTCGGCCTGGGTTTCGCCGTGCTGCTGGCGGTGGTCAACGCCCTGTGGCTGGAAGCGAAGCACACGCAGGAATAGCGATCGTTCCCTCCCTGGAACGAATTTCACCGGGCCCTCGGGCCCGGCATTTTATTATGGGAGTGGGGCGGCGGCCGATGCGGGGCCGCCGTTCCGGGTCAGCCGCCGGCCGCCACCTTGGCCCGGGCGGCATGCACCTTCTTGTAGCTGTCGATCAGCCGCTGGTGCCGGTCCAGCCCTTCCAGCTTCATGCTGGTCGGGGTCAGGCCGTGGAAGCGCAGGGTGCCCTGCACCGAGCCGATCACCGCGTCCATGCGCTCGTTGCCGAACATGCGGCGGAAGTTGGCTTCATAGTCGGCCAGGTCCAGGTCCCCGCCTTCATCCTTGTCCAGCACCACTTCCAGCACCACGTTCATGGCCTGGTAGAAGAGGCCCCGATCCACAGTGTTTTCGTTGAACTGCAGGAAGGCGCCCACCAGGTCGTGGGCCTCCGCCAGCTGCCCCAGGGCCAGATGGATCAGCAGCTTCAGTTCCAGGATGGTCAGCTGGCCCCACACCGTGTTTTCGTCGAACTCGACGCCGATGAGGCCGATGATGTCGGTGTAGTCGTCCAGCTCGCTCTCTTCCAGCCGTTGCAGCAGGGCGGCCAGCTGCTTGTCGCTCAAGCGGTGCAGGTTGAGGATGTCCTCGCGGAAGGCCAGGGCCTTGTTGGTGTTGTCCCAGATCAGGTCTTCCACCCCGTAGATTTCCGAGTAGCCGGGCACCAGGATGCGGCAAGCGGTGACACCCAACTGGTCGTACACCGCCAGGTAGGCCTCCTTGCCCATCTCTTCGAGAATGCCGAACAGGGTGGCCGCTTCATGGGCATTGGATTCTTCGCCGTGGCCGGAGAAGTCCCATTCGACGAAGTCGTAGTCGGCCTTGGCGCTGAAGAAGCGCCAGGAGACCACGCCGCTGGAGTCGATGAAGTGGTCCACGAAGTTGTTGGGCTCGGTCACCGCCTGGCTTTCGAAGGTGGGCCGGGGCAGGTCGTTGAGGCCCTCGAAGCTGCGGCCCTGCAGCAGCTCGGTGAGGCTGCGCTCCAGGGCCACTTCCATGCTGGGATGGGCGCCGAAGGAGGCGAAGACGCCGCCGGTGCGGGGGTTCATCAGGGTGACGCACATCACCGGGAACTGGCCGCCGAGGGATGCATCCTTCACCAGCACGGGGAAGCCCTGTTCTTCCAGACCCCGGATGCCGGCGACGATGCCGGGATACTTGGCCAGCACTTCCGCAGGCACGTCGGGCAGGGCGATTTCGCCTTCGAGGATTTCCCGCTTCACCGCCCGCTCGAAAATCTCCGACAGGCACTGCACCTGGGCTTCGGCCAGGGTGTTGCCGGCACTCATGCCGTTGCTGAGGTAGAGGTTGTCGATGAGGTTGGAGGGGAAGTACACCACCTCGCCGTCGGACTGGCGCACGAAGGGCAGGCAGCAGATGCCCCGGGCCACGTTGCCGGAGTTGGTGTCGATGAGGTGGGAGCCCCGCAGTTCGCCGTCCGGGTTGTAGATTTCCAGGCAGTACTCGTCGAGGATTTCCTTGGGCAGGGTGTCCTTCTTGCCGGGTTTGAACCAGCGCTCGTTGGGGTAGTGCACGAAGGGGGCGTTGGCGATCTCTTCGCCCCAGAACTGGTGGGTGTAGAAATGGTTGCAGCTCAGGCGCTCGATGTACTCCCCCAGGGCCGAAGCCAGGGCGCTTTCCTTGCTGGCGCCCTTGCCGTTGGTGAAGCACATGGAGGAATGGGCGTCGCGGATGTGCAGGGACCACACATTGGGCACCAGATTGCGCCAGGAGGCGATCTCGATCTTGATGCCCAGGCCCGCCAGGAAGGCGGACATGTTGGCGATGGTCTGCTCCAGGGGCAGGTCCTTGCCCGGGATGTAGGTCTGGTGGCCGGCATCGGGTTTGACGGTGAGCAGGGCCTGGGCGTCGGCGTCCAGGTTTTCCACCTCCTCGATGATGAATTCGGGGCCGGTCTGCACCACCTTCTTCACCGTGCAGCGCTCGATGGAGCGCAGGATGCCCAGGCGGTCCTTCTCGGAAATGTCCGCCGGTAGCTCGACCTGGATCTTGAAGGTCTGCTGGTAGCGGTTTTCCGGATCGACGATGTTGTTCTGGGAGAGGCGGATGTTCTCCGTGGGAATGCCGCGGGTCTCGCAGTACAGCTTGACGAAGTAGGCCGCACAGAGGGCCGAGGAGGCCAGGAAATAGTCGAAGGGCCCCGGCGCCGAGCCGTCGCCCTTGTAGCGGATGGGCTGGTCGGCGATGACCGTGAAGTCGTCGAACTTGGCCTCCAGGCGCAGCTTGTCGAGAAAATTGACCTTGATTTCCATGGCGAATCCAAAAATGTGTGCAGACGAATAAAGCGAAGCGGCCGCCATTATCCGGGTTTCCCGGGGAAAGCCCTATTCCTCGGCCGGCCCCCTGGCCCGGCGGAGGCTCGGCAAAAGCCCGGCAAAAAAAAACGCAGCCCGAAGGCTGCGCGCAAACGCCAGGGTGACAGCAGGATCACCCCGGAGGGGGACGGTCCGGCCTAAGCCGTGCTCATGGCCGGCGCCGGGCGCGCCAGGCGAAGCCGAGCAGCACCAGGGCCCCCAGGCCGGCCAGGGCCCAGTGGGTGACGGCCGGCGGCAGGGGACTGTTGGCGGATTTGCTTTCCTGCACCGCGTAGCCTTGCACCGGCTCGCCGGCCTGGGCGGGCGGCGTCGGCCTGGGGGCCGGGGGCGGTGCCGCCTTGGCCTGGGCCGGCTGGGCCGCAGCCTTGGCGCCGGGGGGCGGTGCGGCCTGGGCGGCTATGCTTGCGGCGGCCGGCAGGGCGCTGCTGCGGCCGGGGGCGCGGGCGCCGCTGCCCGGGGCGGGCCGGCTGCGGGCCTCGGCCATGTCCCGGGCGTCCTGGGCCTGGGCCAGGGCGCTGACCTCGGCGCTGCTGCAGCTGTTGGCATTGCAGGCGACGCCCGCTTCGGCCATGACTTCCCGGTTCACCTGCTCCAGATGGGCCTTCACCCGGGGCTCGGCCTGCCAGTAGCCCTTGTTGATGGCCACCAGCATCTTGTCCACCACCGCCTGGTAGGCCCGCAGGTTCTTGGCTTCCCGGAACTTGTCCCTGACGCCCAGCTGGTTGCGGTCGGCCACGTAGGTCTCGTACATCTCCTGCCACTTGGCGCCGTCCACCGCCTCCGGCACGGTCACCTGCCAGCCCCACAGGTGCTCGGTCACCTTCATGACGAAGCGGGCGCCGGCATAGCCTTCCTTGAGCATGGCCTTGACCCATTCCGGGTTGGTGTAGCGGGTCCGCATTTCCCGGCCCATGAACTTGTCCAGGGTCTCGTGCTTGCCGCCCTTGCCGTCGGCCAGGTTGAGCACCAGGGTTTCCGGCGACTTGCCGTTCACCTGGCGGATGGCCATGGCCGTGGCGCCCAGGTACTGGAACACATCGTCGTTGTCCAGGGTGCCGTAGAGGTTGGAGGAGCGGGAGTGGATGGCCGCCTTGGCGTCCTTCAGGGCCATCTTGAAGAGGTCCACCGCCAGGGCCGCGCCGCCGGGGCGGTCGCCCCAGTAGCCCTGGCCGAAGAGATGGCCGACCCGGTTGAAGTACACGTCGGCCACCTGGCTTTCCTTATCCCAGGTGTTGGCGGCCTGGACCACGTTGTCCACCCCGGTGCCGTAGGCGCCGGAAGGTTCGGTGAACACCCGCACCGCCGCCAGGCGCGCCGCCTCGGCCGGGGCGATGCCCCGCTGCTCCAGGGCCTGGCGGGTCTTGCCCACATTGGCGCGGATGGGGTTGTCGTCCTCCTCCAGGTCCTTCACCTTGGAGACGGCCTCGTCCACCAGCAGCATCAGGGTCGGCAGGGCGTCCCGGTAGAGGCCCGAGGGCACCACGGTGACGTCCACCCGGGGCCGGCCCAGGTCGCGGCGGGGAATGATCTCCAGGCCGCTGACCCGGCCCCGTTCGTCCCATTGGGGCTTCACTCCCAGCAGGGCGAGGATTTCCGCCTCGGTGACGCCCTCGTGGCGCATGGCCTCGGTGCTCCACAGATTGAACACCACCCGGTCCGGGTACTGGCCGTGGCGCTGCCGATAGTCGGCGACGAACTTCTCGGCCAGGTTGTGGCCCTGTTCCCAGGTGCCCGGGGTGGGCAGGCGGGAGGGGTCGAAGCCGTAGAGGTTGCGTCCGGTGGGCAGGGAGTCCGGATTGCGGATCGGGTCGTTGCCCGGGCCGGCGGCCACGTAGCGCCCGGCCAGCCCCGCCTCCAGGGCGTCCAGCTCGGCCTTGCCGCTGGCTTCCATATTGGCCATCAGGGCTTCCAGGCGGCGCTGGTATTCGGCCGGAGCCAGCTTGCCGGCCAGGGCCAGGATGGCCTCGGCGGTGCTGCGCTGCATTTCCCTGGGCGGGGCGACACCGAAGGTGTGCAGGCCATAGGGGGCCTGGTGTTCGCTCACTTCCTTCAGGTAGTGCTCCAGTTCCTCCACCTCCTCGCCGTTGGCCAGGGTGTCCTTGCCGATGTCCTTGAGCACGCCCAGCTTGCGGGCCTGGGCGTTGATCTCGCCGAGGGCGGCCGCGGCGGCGGATTCGCTCTTCTGGGCCGCCACCACGTAGTCGTCGATGAGGCCCCGCAGCTTGACCAGCTCCAGGTTGAGGCTGGCCCTGTCGAAGGGGGGCGTCATGTGGGAGATGATGGTGGCCATGCCGCGCCGCTTGGCCTGCAGGGCCTCGCCGATGTCGTCCACGATGTAGGGGTAGAGCTGGGGCACGTCGCCCACCATGGCCTCCCCCGGATCGGCGGCGGTGAAGCCCACCTCCTTGCCGGAGAGCCATTCATGGGTGGCGTGGGTGCCCACATGCACCATGGCATGGGCCTGGTAGCCCTTCTGCAGCCACAGGTAGAAGGCCAGATACTGGTGGTGGGGCGGCAGGGCCACGTCGTGGTACATCTTCTTGATATCGCCCTCCCAGCCCCGGGAAGGCTGGGGCGCGAAGACCAGATTGCCGTAGCGCTGGGCGGGGAAAACGAAGTGGGGCTTGCCCTTGCCGTCCTTCCACAGCATCACCCTGGAGTTTTCCGGCTCGCCCCAGGCCTGGACCATGGCGCGGCGCAGCTTTTCCGGCTGGCGGTCGAACCATTTGCGGTAGTCGCTCACCGGCAGCAGCATGGCGTGGCCGCTGCGCACCATTTTTTCCAGGGCACCGGGAGCCCAGTTGCCGATGTTGGTGCCGTGTTCCCGCAGGGCGTCGAACAGGGCTTCTTCCGTCGCCGGGCGGCCCTGGGTGTTGTAGCCGGCCTGCTCCAGGCGGGAGAGGATCTGCCACAGGGAGCGGGGCAGCACGTTGAGATAGGAGGCGCCGATGTTCTCCTTGCCCGGCGGGTAGTTGTAGTAGATCACCGCCACCCGCTTGTTGGTGTTGAGCTCGTAGCGCAGCTCCACCCATTTCTTCACCCGGTCCGCCAGGCGCTCGATGCGCTCGGGGATGGGGGCCTCCACCACGTATTCCAGGCCGGTGCGGGGATCGCTCAGCCGTTCCTTGGAGGCCACCACGGTGGGGGCCAAGGCACCGGCGAATTCGGCTCCGGCGATCTGCCAGGCCCGCTCGTTGAGGCTCAGGCCCATGGGCGAATCCTCCCATTCCTGGCGGCTCTGGTTGAAAAGGGAGAGGGCATTGACCACGGGCACGTCCAGGGCCTGCATGACTGGGATGGCTTTCTCCGGCACATTGCCCATCTTCAGGGCCAGGCCCACCAGGGCCGCCACCCGGGCCTTGCCCCTGGGGTCGATGAAGTACTGTTTGACGGCATTCTCGGAAGGAAAGCCGAAGGCCGGGGCGACGTTGAAGCCGCGCCGCTCCAGGCTTTCCACCATGGCTTCGAGCAGGGCCGAGCGGCCGGCCTGGGCCGTGACCCGGTTGAAGACGATGCCCACCCAGACCCGCTCGGCGGCACCGGGGCGCTGCCGCAGGTAGTCCGCCGCGTAGTCCTCGAAGCGGCTAAAGAGCTGGCCGCTGCGGGGATTCCACAGGGCCACGGCCGGGAAGGGCCGGGGCGGCGGGGCCGCCAGGGGCAGACCGAAGTCCCGGGCCAGGGCCAGGCGCAGCATGGCGGCGTAGTTGTCCACTCCGCCGGCCTGGGCGTAGGCCCGCAGTTCCTCGTTGCGGCTCAGGCCCGCATCCCGTTCCCCTTCCTCGAAGGGCGAGCCGACGGCGTAGGCCTTGGCGCCGCGCCGGTTGATTTCGGCCACGGCGGGGGCAATCTGCTTCGCCAGGTCCCGGCCCATGTTGTAGATCAGGGCCAGGTCGGCTTTGGCCAGGGCTTCCAGGTCCGCCGGGCTGGGCTGGGAGGAGGAGGCGATGTGGAAGCGCACCTGCTGCAGGGCCGGTTCCCGCTGCAGCTGTTGCACCGCATTGACCGCCGTCAGGGTGGCCGGATCGCCGGGGAACAACACCAATGACAGGGGCCGGGCCTGGGCGGCCAGGCCCAGGAGCAGCAGGGCCAGGCCCAGGAAGAGGTGCCGGAGGTGGAACAGGATCGGGCGCCTGCCCTCAGTCGGCCGGTACATAGACGATCCTCCCGTCGGGCAGCTTGTAGGCGGTGCCGAGGCGTTCGCCCCGGCCCGAGAGTTTCTGGTCGGTGACCTTGGCGGCTTTGATCTCGTTGCCCTTCTTGGTGATGATCTCCATCTCGCCGTTGGCGTTCTTCTTCACCATGGTCACTTCGGAGCTGGGGTCCAGCAGGTCCATCATGTTGTAGGCCATGAACAGGGCGATCATCATGGAGACGATGAAGACGATGCTGGCGTCGAAGAGGTTGGCGACCCCGGCGATGGGGTCTTCCAGGGCCTCGCCGTCCAGGGAGAAGCGCCTACGCCGCTGCAGCAACCGCATCGTCGGCCTCCGTCTGCAGGTGGTGGGGGAGGGCTTGGCCGCTTTCCGCCAGGGCCAGTTCGGCGGCGTGGGCCATTTCCCGCACGTCGGCCCGCACCCAGCGTTCCCGGGAGAGGGCCAGCAGATAGGCGAGGACCCCGGCGCCCAGGCCGGCCACGGTGGCGGTGAAGGCGGTGACCATGCTGCCGGCCATCTTGGGGATGTTGCCTTCGGCCAGGGCGGCCAGGGAAATGCCCATGGGGATGAGGGTGCCCATGAGGCCCAGGGCCGGCCCCACCTTGATGACGAAGCGGATGCGGTCCAGGCGCCGCGACAGTTCCAGCTCCTCCGCCTGCAGCAGCCGTTCCACCTCGATCTCCAGGCGGCGCGGATAGCCCTTCAGGCGGTGCCGCAGCTGGCCCAGGCGCAGCTTGAAGCTTTCCACCTCCGGCAGATGGCCGCGGCGCCGCTGCCAGGCGTCGAACAGGGTGATGCCCAGTTGCAGGGGCACGTAGGCCACCAGCAGGGCGCAGCCGCCGATCACCGGCAGGTAGAGGGCGGTGGAGACTTGGTAGAGCAGTTGCTCGATGAGGGTAACGATTTCCATGATGGCTCCCAGGGTCAGAACGAGGCGCTCAGCTCGATGAAGGCATTGCGGCCGGGCATCTGGTAGTACTCGTAGTAGGTCTTGTCGAAGAGGTTGTTGAGGCCGGCGCTGACCTTGAAATTCCTGTCGAACTGATAGCTCAGCTTGAGGTTGGCCAGCCAGTACTTGCTGACGCCGCCGTAGACGTTCTTGATGACGTCGCTGTTGTCTTCCTTGCTGAACTGCTCGCCGGTGTAGGCGGCGGAGAGGTAGGCGCGCCACTGTTGCCACTGGGCGTCCAGGGCGAAGTAGGCGGTGTTCTTCGGCACATAGCGCAGGCGCTTGCCCTGCAGGCCGGTGCCGCTTTCGTCCCGGGTGATCTGGCTGTCGGTCCAGGTGTAGCTGGCGGAGGCCCGCAGCCAGGAGGCGAGGGGCATTTCCGCCGCCAGTTCCATCCCTTCTACCTTGGCTTCGCCGGCATTTGTGGCCACGGCGAAGAAGTCCACGTCGGCCAGGCTGCCGCTGTAAGGGCTGAGCTTGCGGTAGATCATGTCCTGCAGCCGGGTGCGGTAATAGGTGGCTTTGGCCGAGCCCTGGCCGGCCAGGGCCGTCTCGATGCCCAGGTCCCAGGAGGTGGAGGTTTCCGGCTTTAGATCGGGATCGGCCACCAGCAGGCGGCGGCTGCTGATGCTGGGCGTGGCATACATCTCATAGTTGGAGGGGGCGCGGAAGGCCTTGCCCAGGGAGCTGCGCAGGCTGGTGCCCGGGGTTAATCGATAGACTGCCGCCATTTTGGGAGAGAAGGCGGATTTGGTACGTTCCTGCATGTCCAAGCTGCCTGTCAGTGTTCCAACATATCGCTGCATCTCCCCTTGGGTGCTCCAGCGGTCATGGCGTCCGCCCAGATAAAGTGTGAGGTCGTCACCAAGGAAAATCTGATCTTGCAGGAACAGTGAGTTGGTACTGCTACTCCCATCGGATTGCTCATTGATGGCGCCGGTGGTGCTGTCCGGGGTGCGCCAGTTCGATAGTTGGTATACCTTGCGGTGCAGCTTGGCCCGGTTGGAGGCGATACCGATGATCAAGTATTGGTTGCTACCCACGGCAAAACCCAGTTGGGCCGATGCATCCAGGGTGGTGTTGGGAGTGCTGGTGCGGGTGCCCGGGCCGCCATCGAAGGTGGCACCGCCACCGGAACCGACATAGAAAGCCTCCCGGTCGAAGTAGCCCACATTGGCCTTGAGGTCGTAGCCATTGCCCAGCTTGCCGTCGAAACCGGCGAAATAGCGGGTCTCCTGGCGGTAGTTGGGATTGCTGGAATTCCAGAAGCTCGATTCCTTGATGCTGCCCAGCTTGTCGCCGTTGATGGAGACGTTGCTGGCGGGCAGGGCGAGGGGAGCGCCGTTCTTGCTCAGGTAGTTGTTGAAGCGCTCGAAGCCGATGCTGCTTTCGCTGCGGTTGAAGCCGGCGAAAAAGCGGGACTGGGCATCCAGGCTGTAATAGACCTTGGCATGCAGGTTGTTGGCGTGGGAGGAAATGGCGCCCTGGTCCCCCACCACATAGGCCTTCTTGCCATCCACCGTGGTGGTGGCCCGGCCGCCCTGGACCGCGTTGGCGCCGGTGCCGGTGGTGCCCACCGGCAGCACCACCAGGTCGCTGCCGGCGAAACCGGCCATGTCCTCGTAGCCGAAGCCCAGGGTGGCGGCCAGGCCGTTGTCCCACTTGTTGCGGTAGCTGGCTTCCACCGCACTGCGCTCGCCGTCGCCGAAGCCCCGGCTGACCTTGACCCGGGTTTCCTGCTTGGTGGGCACCTTGGTGATGACATTGACCACGCCGCCCATGGCGTCGCTGCCGTAGAGAGCCGAGGCGGAGCCGGGCACCACCTCGATCTGCTCCACCTCGCCCATGGGAATGCCCATCAGGCTGGCCAGGCCGCCGGCGTTGCCGTCGGAGAGACTCATGCCGTCCACCATCATCTTCACCCGGCCGTCGGAGAGGCCGCGGAAGGAGACGATGGGGGCGGTGTTGATGCGGGTGCTGGTGCCCAGGCCGTTGCGCATGTAGAAGCTGGGCACCTTGGCGGTGAGGGCGTCGCCGATGCGCACGGCGCCCGAGGCGTCCAGCTTGTCGGCCGTCACGACGGTGACGGCGGCCGGGGCCTCCAGGGTGGTCTGCTCGATGCGCGAGGCGGTCACCACCACGCTGCCCAGTTCCGTCTCGCCCTGCTCTCCGGCGGCCAGGGCGGCCTGGGAAAAGAGGGCGGCGATGGCGGCGGCCAGGAGGCGCCGCGGTTGTTGGTTGTTGATGCTCCCCATGTTGCTGTCTGACTCCAGTCGATGGCTACCGACCGGGCTTCGGGAAACGGGGGCACAAAGGATGAGGCGCGACCGCCGGCCCGAGGGCAGGCGGCAGAAACTCGGCTCAGAGGGAAAGGCCGGCGCTCCGATTCATGCTCCGCTCCGTCCGCAACCCCGCGGTCGGTGGCAGGTTCGTGCCGGCACCGTCCTCCATGGACGGCGGGCACGCAAAAATCAAAGGCCGGTCTCCGGGCTCGCCAGTCTTGATGTTCCGCCTTCCCAAGCCAGTCGCCGACCCCGGTGAGGGGGCGACGGGCTGGCTCAGTGGCTGGCGCTCCGGGGAGGAGGGCCGTGGAACATCCGCACTGGCTTACCGTTGCGGGGGCAGCCGAAGCTTGGGGCCGTGATGGCCGTTACTTCGTTCCCGTTTCACCCGGCGGCTGCTGCCGCCGGACACCTTTGACTGCTAATGGCTCCCTGGGGAGCCGGGATCGCAACTGCAGGCGATCAGGAGCGCGATCATACCCCCAATCCCGTCTATGACAAAAGTCTGTGTCCTGGGCTGCCCCATCCCCGCCAGGGGCCGGGGCAGCGTCCAGGGCACGGTGCAGCTGGTTGCCGCCCGGCTCAGTCCCAGGCCAGGGCGCCGCCGGTCTGGTACTCGGTGACGCGGGTTTCGAAGAAGTTCTTTTCCTTGCGCATGTTGGCCTGTTCGTCGAGCCAGGGCAGCACGTTCTCGGCGCCGGGGAAGGGCTCGGCCAGGCCCAGCTGGCGGGCGCGGCGGTTGGCGATGAAGCGGAACTGGTCCCGGTGCAGGTCGGCGTTGTAGCCCAGGATGGGCTCCCGCAGGATGTAACCGGCGTAGGCCGACTCGGCGGCTTCCGCCTCTTCCCACAGGGCCTTGACCTGGACCGGGTCCAGGGTCAGGTTTTCTTCCTGCAGGAGCTGGCGCACCACCCGGATGCCGAAGGCGCAGTGCAGCACTTCGTCGCGCATGATGTACTGCAGCTGCTCGGCGGTGCCCTTCATCAGGCCCCGGCGCTGCAGGGCGAAGATGGGAGTGAAGCCGTTGTAGAACCAGCAGCCTTCGAAGATGCCGGCGAAGAAGAGGTAGGAGAGGGTGAATTCGTGCAGGTTGTCCCGGTCCGTCAGGTCGAAGTCGGAACGCATCACCCGCTCCAGGCGGCGGTTGGCCAGGGCGATCTTGCCGTGGATTTCCGGCACCACCCGGTAGCGGTTGTAGATTTCCTTCTGGTCCAGGCCCAGGCTTTCGATGCAGTGCTGGTAGGTCCAGGTGTGCAGGGCCTCTTCATAGACCTGGCGGGCCTGGTAGATCTGCAGCTCCGGCGCGCTCATCTTCTCCATCACCGCCAGGCCGATGTTGCGCATGGCCAGGATGTCGGAGGTGGTGAGGTAGGACAGCACGTTCTCGAAGACGTGGCGCTCGGCCGGCGTCAGCTTGTGGTTGTAGTCGTGCACGTCCTGGGCCATGGAGATTTCCAGGGGCGTCCAGTGGTTGCGGTTGGCGTTGAGGAAGAACTCCCAGGCCCAGGGGTACTTGAAGGGCGCCAGCTGGTTGATGTCGGCCTTGCCGTTCACCACCCGCTTGTCTTCCGGGTTGATGGGGGCCAGGGAGATGCCGCCGGCAGGCAGGCGGGGCGCGGCTGCCGGGGTGGTGCCGGCCAGGGGCGCCGCCGTTCCTGCCTGGGCGGGCAG
>NZ_JBXAST010000045.1:0-27248 GCF_058809645.1 Azospira sp. MPR-E4
GCCCATGCCCCACCCCCAGCCGGCCCCCTGAGGCCGTCCCCGCGGCCCCATGGCGCCGCCAGAAGCCGCGCCAGATAAGCCTCTCCAGCTGGTGCCGTGGGGTGGCCGGCAAGGTGGCCATGCCTGGAGGCGGTGCCGCTGACAGGCACGGCCGGGGCCGGTCCCGGCCGGCTATCCCCGGTGCCACTTTTTTCATCGGCCGGCGGCTGCGCTAGACTGGCGGGCAATTCCCTTTGCATGAAGGTTCGGCCCATGGTTATGCCCCTGGTGGTGGCGCCCCATCCGGAACTGGCTCCCTGGATCTACCACATCCTGGTGATGCCCCTGGACGGATGTCTCTCCCGTCTGCCCTCGGCCCTCAGCCCCGGCCTGCTGCTGTTCGCCCGGGGCGGTGCGGCGCAGCCCCTGGCCGACGGCAGCTGCCAGGCCGTGCCCCGTGTCAGCCTGACGGGGCCCTATCTGGGCCCCCGGGAGTCCCGGGCGGCGCCGGGCAGCGTCTTCCTTTCCGTCATGTTCCGCCCCGGCGTCATGGCCGAAGCCCTGGGGCCCGGCGTCGGCGAGCTGCGGGACCGCATCGTGCCCCTGGATGAAGTGCTGCCGCCCCTGCTGGTGCGGCAGATGCTGGAAACGGTGGATGCCAGCGACTCCCCGGCCGACTGGGTCGCGGCGGTGCAGGGCCTGCTGCGCCGCTGTCTGCGTCCGCGGCGCGACCCGGCGCGGCTGGCCGACCTGCTGGGCGCCTCCACCCACCTGTTTTCTCCCGCCGGCCAGATCGCCGCCCACCTAGGCATCGGCCTGCGCCAGCTGGAACGGCGGGTAGCCCACGGGTATGGCGCCAATCTGCGGGAGCTGCGGCGGGTGGCCCGCTTCGGCTTCTCCCTGGCCCGTCTCCAGGCCCAGCCGCCCCGGCGGGGCGAATTGACCCGCATCGCCCAGGACTTCGGCTACTACGACCAGGCCCACATGGACCGGGATTACCGGGACATGGCCGGCGCCTCCCCCGGGGAACTGCTGCGCGCCGTCGCCGATGGGGCTCCCGGATACTGGTGGTACCGCCTGGGGCAGCGGGACTTCCGCGACCTCTTCCTGCCCGACGATGTCGACTCCGTACAAGCCGGACTCTTTTCCCCCGCCTAGACTGCCCACCGTTTCCCTTGTCTGGAGAAAACGGTGCAACACGCTCCCACCCTGTACGGCGACGGCTATCTGCTGACCCAGGTCGACACCCTGACCGAAGCGGTGCGCAGCAACAGCCTCTGGTATCTCAGTTTCGGCCTGGCCTGCTGCGCCGTGGAAATGATCCACGCCGCCGCCTCCCGCTACGACATGGACCGCTTCGGCATGATGCCCCGGGCCAGCCCGCGCCAGGCGGACCTGATGATCGTCGCCGGCACCGTCACCAACAAGATGGCCCCGGCCCTGCGCAAGCTCTACGACCAGATGGCCGAGCCCCGCTACGTCATCTCCATGGGCTCCTGCGCCAACGGCGGCGGCTTCTACCACTATTCCTACTCCGTGGTGCGGGGCTGCGACCGCATCATCCCGGTGGACATCTACATCCCCGGCTGCCCGCCCACCGCCGAGGCCCTGCTCTACGGCCTGACCCAGCTGCAGAACCTGGTGCAGCGGCGCAAGCGCCTCATCCACCGGGCCGAGGAGGCGCGGGCGGCGGAGGCAACGAGAGGCGCCTAGGGCGGCCCGGGCGGCCATGAAAAAGGCCGGCTCGGAGGAGCCGGCCTGGCAGCCGTTGCCCTGGTACTGGCGCGGCTAGATGTTGAGCACGATGCGGCCGTCGATGTGGCCGGCCTTCATGCGGCCGAAGATGTCGTTGATGTTCTCGATCCGGTCGGTGCTGTAGTGAGTCTTCACCTTGCCCTCGCCGGCGAAGGCCAGGGCTTCTTCCAGGTCCTTGCGGGTGCCGACGATGGAGCCGCGCACGGTCTTGGCGTTGAGCACCACGTCGAAGATGGGCAGGCCGAAGTCGCCGGGGGGCAGGCCCACCAGGGACATGGTGCCGCGCTTGTGCAGCATGCCCAGGGCCTGACTGAAAGCACTGCGGGAGACGGCGGTGACCAGGATGCCGTGGGCGCCCTTGATCTGCTTCTGGATCTCCGCCACCGGGTCCACCTGGGCCGCGTTGAGGGTGACGTCGGCGCCCAGGGTCTTGGCCAGGGCCAGCTTTTCGTCCGCCACATCGACGGCGATGACGTGGAAGCCCATGGCCTTGGCGTACTGCACCGCCATGTGGCCGAGGCCGCCGATGCCGGAGATGGCGACCCAATCGCCGGGCTTGCATTCGAGAACCTTGAGACCCTTGTATACGGTGACGCCGGCGCACAGCACCGGGGCGGCGGGGGCGAATTCCAGGGTGTCGGGCAGCTTGCCGACATAGCCCGGATCGGCCAGCACGTATTCGGCATAGCCGCCGTTCACCGTGTAGCCGGTCATCTGCTGGGAATCGCAGAGGGTTTCCCAGCCGGTGATGCAGTGTTCGCAATGGCCGCAGGCGGTGTGCAGCCAGGGGACGCCGACCCGGTCCCCTTCCTTGACGTGGGTGACGCCGGCGCCGACGGCGGCCACATAGCCGACCCCCTCATGGCCGGGGATGAAGGGCAGGGAAGGCTTCACCGGCCAGTCGCCGTCGGCGGCGTGGAGGTCGGTATGGCAGACCCCGGAGGCCACCACCTTGACCAGCACCTGCCCGGGCGGCACCTCGGGCACGGGCACTTCCTCGATCACCAGGGGCTTGCCGAATTCGTGGACGACGGCGGCTTTCATCATCTGGGCCATGACGCTTCTCCTCAATGGATGGACGATGTCTCCATCATAGGCCTTGCTGCCGCCGGTTTTCTGATGCGGGTCAAATCTCGATGCCGCACAGGGCCAGCACCGCCAGGAGCCCGGGGCTCAGGTGCCGCTCGGCATGGACCAGCACCTGCAGGTCCCGCTCCAGGTTGAGGAAAGGGGCTGCCACCGGGGCCAGCCAGCCGGCCTGGAAGGCATCCTCCAGCTCCAGGCGGGAAAGGCAGCCCAGGCCCAGGCCGGCCCGCACGCACTGGCGGATGGCCTCCGGCTGTTCCAGTTCCAGGGCCACCCGGGGCGTCAGGGTGGCGTTGGCCAGGGCCCGGTCGAACACCTCCCGGGTGCCCGAGCCCCGCTCCCGCAGCACCCAGCCGGCCCCGGCCAGGTCCGCCGGCGTGGCGGTGCCGCCGGCCAGGGAATGGCCGGCCGGGGCAAAGACCTGGAGCCGGTCCGGGCGCCAGGAGAAGCGCCGCAGGCGGGGCTCCTGCACCGGCCCTTCAACGAAGCCCAGGTCGATGCGGAAGGCCAGCAGGTCGGCCCGCACCTGTTCCGTGTTGTGCAGGGAGAGGCGCACCCGGCCCTGGGGATGGCGCCGCTGCAGTTCCGCCACCAGGGGCGGCAGCAGGTGGTTGCCGATGGTCAGGCTGGCCCCCAGGTGCAGGTCGAAGGCGGCGGACCCGGCGGCACCGGCCTCGATCTCCCGCACCTGGTCCAGCACCTGCTGAGCCCGGGGCAGCAGCTGCCGGCCCGCCTCGTTGAGCAGCAGCTGGCGTCCCACCCGGTCGAAGAGCTGCACCGAGAGCTGCCGCTCCAGGTCCGCCAGGGCCATGCTGGCGGCGGACTGGGTCAGGGCCACCGCCTCGGCAGCCCGGGTGACGTGACCGTGGCTGGCCACGGCGGCGAAGACTTCCAACTGGCGCAGGGTGATTTTCATCGGCGTAGCTGATGTATTGAATAAGAATTATCGGTTTTACCTATTGTATGAGCGGGGGCTAATGTTCGCCAGGTTCGTTTTCGAGAAAGAAACTCATGGCAAACCTGCGGCAATGGAGACAGTGGATTCCCGGCCTGGCCCTGGCGGCCGCCATCAGCGCGCTGGCCCTGGGGCTGGCCCAGGGCGCCGGCCTGGTGCGCTACGGCGCCAGTTCCCTGACCCTGGCCATCCTCATCGGCGCCGTGCTTGGCAACGGCTGGCCGGCCCTGGCCCAGGGTGCCCGCCGCGCCGGCCTGGGGCTGGCCCAGCGCAACCTGCTGCGGGCCGGGGTGGCCCTTTACGGCTTTAACCTTTCCTGGCAGCAGATCGTCGCCGTGGGCAGCGCCGGCCTGCTGGCGGACGTGCTGCTGGTGGCTTCCACCCTGGCCCTGGGCTGTTTCATCGGCATCCGCCTGCTCGGTCTGGACCGGGAGACGGCCCTGCTCACCGCCGCCGGCAGCGCCATCTGCGGCGCCGCGGCGGTGGTGGCGACGGTGCCCGTGCTGCGCCTGGATGAAGCCCGCACGGCGGAAAAGACGGCGGTGGCGGTGGGCACGGTGGTGCTCTTCGGCACCCTGGCCATGGGCCTCTATCCCCTGCTGTATGCCTGGATCGGCCCCCAGCATCTGGACTTCGGCCGCTACGTCGGCTCCACCGTGCATGAAGTGGCCCAGGTGGTGGCCATCGGCGATGCCCTGGGGCCGGAGGTGGCCCGCGGCGCGGTAGTGGTGAAAATGATCCGGGTGCTGCTGCTGGTGCCCTTCCTGCTCCTGCTCGGCGCCTATCTGGCGCGGCGGGGCGGGGCCGAGTCGGAGGGTGGGTCCCGCCGCAGCCCGGTGGCGGTGCCCTGGTTTGCCGTGGCCTTCATCCTGCTGGCCGGGGTCAATTCCCTGCAACTGCTGCCCGAAGGGGCGGTGGCGGCCCTGCGCCAGTGCGGCATGGTGCTGCTGACGGCCGCCATGGCCGCCCTGGGCCTGGAGACCACCCTGGCCCGCATGGGCCGGGCCGGCCTACGGCCGCTGCTGCTGGGCGCCGCCCTCTTTGTCCATCTGGTGCTCGGCGGCGGCCTGCTCAACTGGCTCCTGGACTGAGGCGGCAGAAGAGATGTTCGTTTGGAAACGAATAGGGATGGGGGGCTGCTGATCTTGTGAGGAAATAGTCCCAACTACAGATGAGTTGGGGCTATGTGCTATGTGATCAGAAGTTGTAGTTGACGCCGAAAGAGAGCACCTGGTCGTGCATCTTGATGCTGGTGCCCATTTGCTCGACCAGCTTGGCAGCGCCGATGTCCTGGTACTGACCGCGTATAGTCCAGTTGCGGTCAATTGCATAGTCGATACCGATACCGATGACGGGGACCACGGAGCTCTTCGTTTGGCTGTAGCTGGCGCCGGTCGTTTGCACTTCGCCCTTGGCCCGGGAGGCCATGATTCCAGTCTTGGCGAACAGGGCCCATTGGGGGGAGACCTGCAGCTTCCACAGGGCGCTCAGCGTGAGACCGTTGATCTTGGCAGAGCCGTGGTCTCCGTCCACGTTGAGCTTGTATTTGCCAAGATCCAGGTAGCCGGCTTCCAGGTTGAGATAGGAAGCCGCCTTATAACCGATCAGGGCGCCGAAGGCTGTGTCGGTCTTGTCTTGGCTGACGCCGGGGGACGAGGTGCTGTAACCGCTGGGCAGCTTCAGAGAGAAGTCGGAACGGCCGATTTCGCCGCCGACGTACCAATTGCTTTCTTGTGCCTGGGCGGAAGAGAAAGCGGTCATGAGGCCGCAAAAGAGGATTGAGCTGGTTTTTTTGGTGAACATTTTGAGTGGTGCCTTGAGAAGTTAAAAATTATGAAAAAGGCATCAAGATTGTATCACTCATATGTCATTTTTTTGAAGACTAGTCTCCGTCTGGCGCGCTATTCAGAGCATTTTTCGTGTTTCGATGGTAAACCAGCCCCGCCGCCAGGGTCAGCAGGCCGCAGGCCGCCAGGGTGGGGCGGATGCCCACCTGATGGGCGACGCTGCCGACGATGAAGCTGCCCAAGGGCGCGATGCCGAGGAAGGCCATGGAGAAGATGGCCATGACCCGGCCCCGGTAGGCGTTGTTCACCCGGGTCTGGATCAGGGTGTTGCTGCCGGCGATGGTGATGATGACGCAAAAGCCGATGCTCATGATGATGGGGTAGGCCACCTGCTGGGAGGGGCTGAGAGCGAAGCAGGTGAGGGCGGCCCCCACTGCCGGGGCGGCCAGGGCCACCTTGCCTTCCAGGCCCCCCGTGTCGCGGCGGCTGGCGAGGAAGAAGCTGGCCACCAGGGAGCCGGCGCCGGCGCAGCCCATGAGCAGGCCGAAGGTGCCCGCGTCGCCGCCGAAAATCTCCTTGGCGAAAAGGGGCATCATCACCGCATAGGGCGTGGCCAGGAAGCTGATGCAGGAGACCAGCAGCAGGGAACGCCGGATCGGGCCATGCCCGCGCACATAGCGGATGCCCTCCTTCAGCGCATCCAGGGCCGGCGCCGGCCGACTGGGGCCCTGGGCCGGCAGGCGGATGGCCGAGAGAGCCAGCAGCACCGCCAGGTAGGAAAGGGCATTGAGCAGGAAGCACACCGCCTCCCCCATCAGCACCACCAGATACCCCGCCAGGGCCGGGCCGACGAAGCGGGCCGCGTTCATGAGAAAGGAATTAAGGGCGATGGCGTTGGGCAGATCCTCCTTGTCGTCCACCAGCTGCACCGCGATGGCCTGCCGCGCCGGCACGTCCAGGGCATTGATGCAGCCCAGGCAGAGGGCCATGAAAATCAGCAGCCCCGGCGTGATCCACTCCATCCAGGCCAGCACCGCCAGCACCAGGGCCTGCACCATGGAAAGGCTCTGGCTCAGCAGGAGCAGGCGCCGCCGGTCCACCCGGTCGCTCCACACCCCGGCGAAGGCCGAAAAAAAGAGGATGGGAATCTGGCTGGCAAAGCCCACGCTGCCCAGCACGAAAGCCGAATTGGAAAGCCGGTAGGCCAGCCAGGCCATGGCGATCTGCTGCATCCACGTCCCCGCCAGGGAGATCAGCTGGCCGACGAAATAGAGCCGGTAGTTGCGGGAATTGAGGGCACGGAGAAAGGCAGGCATGGCGGGGCGTCAGGAGAGCGTGCCCGACATGCTAACGAAAAGGGGCGGGGGAGGTTGTGACGAATGGTAAAGCGGGGGCTATCTGAATCGTGGCAGAACTTATGGCTTTGGAATAGAGGGTGGTTTGGAATGTAAAGCTAACGTTTGAAATCAACGGCTTGTGCGGCGTTTCGCGCAGGTCCGGTGGATTGAGAGGTTAGACATCATCGGCATCGCGTATCTCTGGGGCGGACGAATCGATTTGATAGTTGCGGAATTCATTCTGCAATTTAACAAACCATTCGCCATGATGTCGGTATTTGTCCTTGGCGATGGGGTAGCGATGGTACAGGTCGAAGAGATCATCGAACCAATAATTGTTATACCCGCTCTTCTTGAATGAAATTGACGGATGCTTCTCTTCAGCCCGAAATTCTTTCATCAAGCTTGGAGAGATGACTCGGCCATACGGATGTTTGAGCAGTCGATCTGCGCTCTTCAGCAGTTTAAAAATTGTCGGTATGTGATGTTGATCGCCTATCCAGTCCCAAAAATCCAAGGAGAACCCAAACGGGAAGACACGCCAACGAAGTTCGGAGAATTGAACAATAAGCACTGCATCCATGGATGACGGCTCAATAGCAATATACGATGCCAGGGGAGCTTCAGCAGCGATGGCCTCGACCTTCGAAACTTGATGGTCATAGATGACCTCAGAAGGATATTTGGCACCGGCACCATGTTTGAGCCAAGCGCCCGAAACTCCCGTGAGTGCGGATAGTGCGTTTATATAGAGTTCCGCGATTTCTACCTCACCAGATTCAATCGCCTTCCACTCCCTCTCACTCGGAAAGTCTATTTGCTCAATCAATCGAGAAATCTGGAGTGAAATATCCTGTCGAGCTTCCTTTATCCGGTTTCCACAGTCGAAGCGACGTAGCAATAGAGGCGAAGCAGGATCACGGGGAGATAATTCGCCGAAGTAGTTAAGTAGTAAATCCGCTTCTCCTAAAGTATGTCGTGTGATGCGTTCGAGTGAAAGTGGATCAAGTTCCCAGCCGTGGAGCCCACATGCCGTTCGATAGTCTTCTACTTCATCTTTAATCGGCGTATTTACGCAGAGCAGGACGCGCCGAATCTTTGAAGAAAACTTCGTGGAAGAAAGTTTCGCGATGTCGCCAAGGACTTTCTTGTGAATTTCGGATTGCTGAGTTGTGCAGATGATCGCCGTATATGTATCGTCCTGCGAATGGTAGACATGGGCATCGCATTTCCCTTTTGTAGTCTTTCCCATGAAGTTAAATGAGGGTTCAAGGGAATTAAAACCAGGATAAATTCGTGGCAGTAGATCGCTCATGAACCGTTCGAACTCATCGTCACCCATCCCGCCAACCTTCATTCTGATGCGTTCACTAGATGCGTTATTCATAGCTCAAGGACTTGGGGATGATGTCTAACGTTTGACGTGAGGGGCCGCCGTAGCGGCGAAGCCGCGAAGGGTACCCACAAGCGCAGCTTGTGGGCGGTCCCTCTCGACGGAATTGTTAGGCATTATTAAATACCCCAACTGCTACCCAAGCACCATAGCTAAAGCAAGCGAGACTGATGGTGTACGCCCCCATTGCCGCCCACAAGAAAAGGGGATGGCGGGTTGGGAGTATTTCGGTGTTAATAAGCTCATTAAGAAGGCGCAATTGTGTGACGTAAGCAAATGCCATTGCGACACCACAAGATACAAGGCCGCCAAGAAACCAAAGTAACGGAGCTGATAAGTCGGGAGGACAAGAGCCGTTTTTTGTCACGTTACCTAGGTACGCAAGAAGAGCAACTACTGCGCCTCCGTTGATTAACGCTAGATATCGGAAGCCTTCTGTGGAGAGAGTGATGAGAGACTTGTATGTCTCAGTTAGACGCTCTTGGTTAAAGTCACCGGCCATGAGTAATGCCTAAGTGAAGTAGACGGCAAAACTGCATATAAGCCGGCGAAACGCCGTATAAGTCAGAAAACGCAGCAGCCTGGGATGCTTGCCAACAGAGGCTTCCGCCAGATCGGCAGCAATATTCGAGGGGATAGATGGCAGTCATACGCGGCATTCGTTCAAAGTCGGGTTGATTTTGCCAGTCGTTCAGCCAAATGTCATGCGGGCAATCCTTGCGACTGCTTGCACATGAAAAAGGCCCGGGGCAACGCCGCCGGGCCTTGTAGTTGAGTGCCCCACCGGCCGCCCTGGCGGGCGGCGGCGGGGTTGGTGCCTTAGTTGAGATCGAAGCGGTCGGCGTTCATCACCTTGGTCCAGGCGGCGATGAAGTCGCGCACGAACTTTTCCTGGTTGTCGTCCTGGGCGTAGACCTCGGCGTAGGCGCGCAGGACCGAGTTGGAGCCGAAGACCAGGTCGGCCCGGGTGGCGGTGAACTTGGTGGCACCGCTGTGGCGATCGATGATGGCGTAGCTGTTGCGGCCCGTGGGCTTCCAGGTGTAGGCCATGTCGGTCAGATTGACGAAGAAGTCGTTGGAGAGTACGCCGACCCGCTCGGTGAACACGCCGTGCTGGCTGCCGCCGTGGTTGGCGCCGAGGACGCGCAGGCCGCCGACCAATACGGTCATCTCGCTGGCGGTGAGGCGCAGCAGTTGGGCCTTGTCGAGCATCATCTCTTCCGGCGTCACCACGTAGTGGGCCTTCTGCCAGTTGCGGAAGCCGTCGGCCAGGGGTTCGAGCACTTCGAAGGATTCCACGTCGGTCATGGCCTGGGTGGCATCGCCACGGCCCGGGGCGAAGGGCACTTCGACCGGGAAGCCGGCGGCCTTGGCGGCCTGCTCCACGCCCACATTGCCGGCCAGGACGATGACGTCGGCGACGCTGGCGCCGGTCTCAGTGGCGATCTTTTCATAGACCGCCAGTACCTTGGCCAGGCGGGCCGGTTCGTTGCCTTCCCAGTCCTTCTGCGGCGCCAGGCGGATGCGGGCGCCGTTGGCGCCGCCCCGCTTGTCGGAGCCCCGGTAGGTGCGGGCGCTGTCCCAGGCGGTGGCCACCATCTCGCCGACGGAGAGGCCGGCGGCGGCGATCCTGGCCTTCACCGCGGCCACGTCGTAGTCCCGGCGGCCGGCGGGGATGGGGTCCTGCCAGATGAGGTCTTCCTGGGGCACGTCCGGGCCGAAGTAGCGGGCCTTGGGGCCCATGTCCCGGTGGGTCAGCTTGAACCAGGCCCGGGCGAAGGTCTCGGAGAAATAGGCCTGGTCGTCGCGGAAGCGCTCGGCGATCTTGCGGTATTCCGGGTCGAACTTGAGGGCCATGTCGGCGTCGGTCATGATGGGCTTGCAGCGGATGGTGGGGTCTTCCACATCCACCGGCATGTCCTCTTCCTTGATGTTGATGGGCTCCCACTGGTGGGCGCCGGCGGGGGACTTCTGCAGCCACCAGTCGTAGCCGAGCAGCAGCTTGAAGTAGCCGTTGTCCCACTGGGTGGGGTTGGTGGTCCAGGCGCCTTCGATGCCGCTGGTCACGGTGTCGCGGCCAATGCCGCGGCTGGTGTGGTTGTTCCAGCCCAGGCCCTGTTCTTCCAGCTCGGCGCCTTCCGGGGCGGGGCCCAGGTTGGCGGCGCTGCCGTTGCCGTGGGCCTTGCCGACGGTGTGGCCGCCGGCGGTGAGGGCCACGGTTTCTTCATCGTTCATGGCCATGCGGGCAAAGGTGGTGCGCATGTCCCGGGCGGTCTTCAAGGGATCGGGCTTGCCGTCCACGCCTTCGGGATTCACATAGATGAGGCCCATCATGACGGCAGCCAGGGGGTTTTCCAGGTCCCGCTCGCCGGAATAGCGGCTGCCTTCGGCGCCGGTGGGGGCCAGCCATTCCTTCTCGGAACCCCAGTAGATGTCTTTTTCCGGATGCCAGATGTCTTCCCGGCCGAAGGCGAAGCCGAAGGTCTTCAGACCCATGGATTCATAGGCCATGTTGCCGGCCAGGATCATCAGGTCGGCCCAGCTGATCTTGTTGCCGTACTTTTTCTTGATCGGCCAGAGCAGGCGCCGGGCCTTGTCCAGGTTGGCGTTGTCGGGCCAGGAATTGAGGGGGGCGAAGCGCTGGTTGCCGGTGCCGGCGCCGCCCCGGCCGTCGGCGATGCGGTAGGTGCCGGCGGAGTGCCAGGCCATGCGGATCATGAGGCCGCCGTAGTGGCCCCAGTCGGCGGGCCACCAGGGCTGGCTGTCGGTCATGAGGGCCTTGAGGTCGTTCTTCAGGGCGGCCACATCCAGCTTCTTCAGTTCTTCACGGTAGTTGAAGCCGGCACCCAGGGGATTGGTCTTGGCATCGTGCTGGTGCAGGATGTCCAGGTTCAGGGCCTTGGGCCACCATTGCATGGTCTGGCTGCCGGCGGTGGTCTGGGCACCGTGCATGACCGGGCATTGGCCGGCGGGCTTGGTTTGATTCGTGTCGTTTGCCATTTTTTCCTCCTTGGGTGAACCGTTGATGATCGGATATGAGGCAGTCTAGTGAATCGGCTTTAATTATTAAAATTGATTAATTGAATATTCGAAATAGCCAATGGCTATGGTGAAGGAGGGCGGAAAAAGCGACTGCCCGGGCCGACCTGTCCGGGCAGTATAGTCCGCCGTCCAAAAAGAAAACGGCCGCATCGCTGCGGCCGTTTTGGCGTCTGCAACCGGTGGCATCAGGACCGCCACGGGATTGCCGGGAACCGGCCTTACACCTTGACGAACAGGGTCACCAGGGGCTCGTCGCCCACCTGGCAGCTCCAGTGGCCGTGCACTTTGGGATCGAAGGTGGCGCCGGCGGGCAGGGTGTCGGCGGAGTAGAAGTGCTGGCCGGCCTTGAAGTTGCGGCTGCTGCCGTCCTGCAGGCCGATCTTCATTTCGCCGCCGAGGACGAACAGCCATTGTTCTTCGGTGGTGCAGTGGAACTGGCTGCGGAAACCCACCGGGCTCTGGCGGAACTGGCAGGCCTTGGCCGGGGTGAGGGCGGAGAGCATGGCCTGGGGCGTGCCTTCGCTGAGGGGCACTTCTTCCTCGCGGAAGCGGGCGTAGCCGTCGTGATCGGTATACAGGGTGACTTTGGTGAAGGTGCTCATGGCTGGCTCCGGCGGAGTGGAGGGAATGGAAAGTGGTGGGGGAGTGGTGGTAGAAGGGGGCGCCGTCCGGCGCGGCGGCTCCGTTCAGCGCTTGGGTCCGTGGAAATAGGGCAGCAGGGCCTTGGCCGCCTCGATGCGCTGCTCGGTGCTGGCGCTGGCGTCGTTCATCACCGCCAGGAGAAAGTCCCGGGGATCGCTGAACTGGCTGCCCAGGCTGGGAGCGGCCAGGGATGCGGCTGTCGCGGCAGGTGCCGTGGAGAATGGCTTGGCTGTTGGCTGTGCGGGCGGTTCGGCCAGCGGCTCGTTAGCCACGGCCGCGGCGGACTCCGCCTGCAGTTGCGCCAGGGCCCGCTGGAAATCCGTGGTGCTGATGCTTTTCAGGGCGGCCAGCATGTCTGCCTGCTTGTCGGCGTTGGGGGCCATGGGCAGCCAGGTCTCGTCGGCGAACATGGCGCCCATGGTGGGGTCGATGAAGGCGCTCCAGCCTTCGTTGGCCAGCCGGGCCGGAGGCAGGTGGGGGCAGTCGTTGCCCTCGCCACCGTCGACCGGGTAGCAGCGCCGGGCGGCGGCGGGCACGTCGGTCAGATACTTGTGTACCAGGGCCTGGAGGAAGGCTTGCAGCGCGGCGACGGACTGGGGCTCGGCCAGGGACAGCCACAGCTGGTAGCCCGCCGGGCCGCCGACGGCCACGGCCGGGGCCGGCAGTTCCAGTTCCTCGGTGAGGGCCTGGCAGAGGGCGGCGGCCTGGGGCCAGTGGGCGCTGCGGGCAAATTCGATGACCAGGGCCCGGGCATAGCCTTCCGGGCTGGTCAGGTGCAGGGCGATGGCGGCCTCGCCGGCCGGGCCCCGTTCCAGGTCGGCGGCGGCGAGGCGGCGGGCCGGGGCGGTGACGGCCGCGCCCGGAGGCAGGACGTGGCCGCACTGTTGGGGCAGGCAGTAGAGGCGTTGCAGTTGGTCGATCAGTCGCATGGCGGATATCGGTTGGAAGGCGTTTGGTGTGCAGGGCCTGGAGCAGGGGGCGATTGTCAGTCCTCCTGCCGCCGCGGGTCCAGCACCGCGGCTAGCCGGTCGGCGGCCAGGGTGATGGCGGTGACCGCCAGGGTCAGTAGCAGCCCCGGATAGAGGCTGATCCAGTACTGGCCCGAGAGCAGGTAGGCAAAGCCGTTGGCGATGAGGCGGCCGAGGGAGGGCTCGGTGGCCGGGGCGCCGAGGCCGAGGAAGGAAAGGGTGGCTTCCAGGGAAATGGCGGCGGCCAGCTGCAGGGGCAGGATCACCAAGAGGGGCGGCAGGCAGTTGGGCAGCAGATGGCGCCACAGCAGGCGGGCGTGGGAGAGGCCCTGCAGGCGGGCGGCGGCCATGTAGTCCTTGCCCGATTCCACCAGGGCGGCGGCCCGGGCGCTGCGGGCGAAGTAGGCCCACTGGGAGGCGGCCAGGGCCAGGGCCACCTTGGGCAGGCCCGGGCCGGAGAGGGCCAGCAGGGCCAGCAGGGCCAGGGCGATGAGCAGGGCGGGGAAGGACAGCTGCAGGTCGGCCAGGGCCAGCACCAGCCGCTCCCAGCGGCCGCCGAAGTAGCCGGCGGTCAGGCCCAGGGCGGCCCCCAGGAGGCAGGCCAGGCCGGTGCCGGCGCCCGCCACCAAGAGGCTCAGGCGCAGGCCGTAGACCATGGCCGAGAGCAGGTCCCGGCCCTGTTCGTCGCTGCCCAGGAGATAGGTGCCGCCGGCTGCGGCGGCGCTGCCCGGGGGCAGGCGGGCGTCCAGGATGTCCAGGGCCGCCGGGTCGTAGGGGTTCTGGGGCGCCAGGAAGGGGCCGGCGAAGGCAGTCAGCAGGGCCAGGGCGAGCAGCAGCAGGGCCAGCTTGCCGGCGGGGTTGGCGGCGAAGCGGGCGAGGAAGGAGGACGAGAAACGGCCCATGCAGGGGGCCGCAACGCCGCCGCCAGCGGAAGTGGAAACGGGAGAGGAATCGGGAGTGGAATCGGGACGGGACTCGCTCATTGCCGCCCCTCCCGCACCCGGGGGTCGAGCCAGCCGTAGAGCAGTTCCACCAGCAGGTTGAGGACCACGAAAAGGGCGGCGGCGAAGAGCAGGTAGGCCACCACCACGGGGCGGTCCAGGGCGTTGATGGCGTCCATCAGCAGCTTGCCCATGCCGGGCCAGCCGAACACCGTCTCGGTGACCACGGCGAAGGCGATCAGGGCCCCCAGTTCCATGCCCAGCACGGTGACCACGGGAATGAGGGTGTTGGGCAGCACATGGCCCGTCACCACCCGGCTTTCCGTCAGGCCCTTGGCCCGGGCGAAGCGCACGTAGTCCTGGGCCAGGGCTTCCTTGCTGCCGGCCCGCACCAGGCGCACCACCAGGGCGGCCTTGTAGAGGGCCAGGTTGAGGGCCGGCAGCAGCAGGTGCCGCCAGCCGTCCAGGGTGAAAACCGACAGGGACAGGCCCAGCACTTCCCGGGTCTCGCCCCGGCCCCCCGGCGGCAGCCATTGCAGTTGCACGGCGAAGACCAGGATCAGCATCAGCCCGACCCAGAAGGCGGGCAGGGCGAAGCCCAGGGTGGATGCGGCACCGATGAGGCGGCCGGCGAGGGAGGTCGGCCGGAGGCCGGCCCACAGGCCCAGGGGAATGCCGAGCAGCAGGGCCAGGAAGAGGGCACTGAGGGCCAGTTCCAGGGTGGCCGGCAGGCGCTCCAGAATCAGGGAGAGGGCCGGCACGCCGTGGATGAAGGAGGTGCCCAGGTCGCCCCGGGCGGCGTTGCCGAGGAAGGTCAGGTACTGGCGCCAGAGGGGCTGGTCCAGGCCCAGGGCGGCGATGGTGCGGGCCGTGTCCGCCGGGTCGGCCTGGGGATCCACCAGCAGTTCAACCGGGTTGCCCACCACGTAGAGGGCGGCGAAGACCAGGGCGGAGACCGCCAGCAGGACCCAGGCCCCGTGCAGCAGACGGCGGAGGATGAAGGTCACGGTGCGGGTCTCGTCCGGGGTTGGGGCAGCTCGGCGTGCCTGCCGGCCTAGCGGGGCCGCACCTGGGCGGCGAAGGTGAATTCGTCGATGCGGGCCGGGTAGGCGAGGCCGGCGCGCAGGGCCCAGGTGGCGACCTGATGGTGCAGGGGGATCACCGGCAGCTGGGCCATGGCCTGGTCCATGGCCGTCTCGGCGGCGCGGCTGCGGCGGGCCGGGTCGGTGCTGGCCAGGGCGCTGCGGATGTCCGCATCCACCCTGGCGTCGCTGAAGCGGCCCCAGTTCCAGGCACCCCAGCCGGATTTTTCGTCCGGGGTGCCGAGCAGGGTGCGCAGGGCGAAGTCGCCGGAGAGGGAGCCCCAGCCGAGCAGGGCGGCGCTGAAATCGGCATGGCGCAGACGGCCGAAATAGGCGGCCAGGGGCAGGGTTTCCACCTTGGTCTTGACCCCGATGCGGCCGAAGAACTGGGCCAGGGTCTGCAGGATCTGTTCGTCGTTGAGGTAGCGGTTGTTGGGGCCGTGCAGGGTCAGGGCGAAGCCCTGGGGGTAGCCCGCTTCGGCCAGCAGGCGCTTGGCCCCTTCGGGATCGTAGGGCTCCGCCGCCGGCTGCTGGCCGTGGCCGGGAATGCCCGGCGCCACCAGGCGGCTGGCGGGCACCCCGAGGCCGTCCAGGGTGCGGGCGGCGAGGGCCTCCCGGTTGATGGCCCGGGAGAGGGCTTGGCGCACCTTGAGGTCTTTCAGGGGATTCTTTGCCAGGGGCTTGCCGGCCAGGTCGGTGACGAAAGGCGAGGCGTCGCGGAAGAGGTCCAGTTGCAGGAACAGGGTGCGCCAGGAGACGCGTTGTTCGAGGCGGAAGCGGGCGTCCTTTTTCAGCCTGGCCACGTCGGCGCCGGGCACGCCTTCGATCATGTCCACCTGGCCCGCCAGGAGGGCGGCGAGGCGGGCGGCATCCGCCGGCAGGATGCGCAGGGTGAGCGTGTCCCACGCGGGTTTCTCACCCCAGTAGCCGTCGAAACGGGCCAGCTCCACCGCCTCGCCGCGGCGGAACTTGACCAGGCGGAAGGGGCCGGTGCCCACCAGGGCCTTGCCGCTGTTGAAGTCTTCCGTCGTCGCCTTGGCTGCGGCCTTCTTCGAGACGATGAAAATGGAGGCCAGGTCCAGGGGCAGCGGGCCGTAGGGCTGGGCCGTGGTCAGGCGCAGGGTGTGGGCATCCACCACCTTCTTGCCGCTGATGGCCCTGGTGAAGCCGGTGAATGGACCCGGGCTCTGGGTGAGGCTGGCGGGGCGCTCCAGGGAGAAGACCACGTCCTCCGCCGTGAGGGGGCTGCCGTCGTGGAATTTCACCCCGGGGCGCAGCTTGAATTCCCAGGTGGTGGGATTGATGGCCTGCCAGGACTGGGCCAGGCCGGGCACCAGCTGGCCGTCCTTGTCTACCGCCACCAGGGTCTCGAAGAAGTGGCTGGCCACGGCGATGTTGGGGGCGGCGTTGAGATAGTGGGGGTCCAGGGAGGAAACGTCGGCGGCCAGGCCCACGCTGAGTCCGGCCGCCCGCAGGACCGGGCTGGCGAGCAGCAGCAGGGGAAGCAGGAAGGACAGCAGCAGACGACGGGCCATGGGGTTTCTTCGGGGCGTAGGATGAAGCGCGTTGGGTGAGGCCGACAACGGAATGATGGGGCCATGGAGGCGCCAGTCTACCGAGGCCGGCGGCTGGGGGAAAGGACGGCGGCCATCGCGGAGCGGCGTTGCTGCGGCATCAGCCGGCGGTGGTAAGTGGTGGAAGGCACCAGTCGTCGGGCGCTGCCGGGAGCAGGTGCAAGGTGTGGCGGATGAAAGAGACAGGCCGGCTGGCGGGGAAGGCGGCAGAAAAGCGGGAGAGAAAGATAAGCGAGAAAGGCGGCGCCAGTCCCGGGGTGTCCTGCCATCAGGTCATCGGCCTGGGAGCAAGGAAGGACGGACATTCTGGCCTGTCATGGCTGGAGAATGGCGTCCTTTCTGCCTCCCGGGTCATGCTATGACAGCGTTCCTCTTCCGCCCGGGGCCGGCTGCCGGCAGGGGCGCCGGCAGGCCGGGTGTCAGCGGCGGCTCAGCAGCAGGCCGCACTCCAGGTGGTCGGTGTAGGGGAACTGGTCGAAGGCGGCGGCCGCGGCGATGCGGTGGGTGTCGTGCAGGGCCGCCACGTTGGCCTTGAGGGTCTCCGGGTTGCAGGAGATGTAGAGGATATGGTCGAAGCCCCGCACCAGTGCCAGGGTGCCGTCGTCCAGGCCGGCCCGGGGCGGGTCCACGAAGACGGTGGAGAAGCGGTAGCCCTTCAGGTCGATGCTGGCCAGGCGAGTGAATTCCTTGGTGCCGCTGTAGGCTTCGCTGAATTCCTCGGCGGAAATGCGCACCACCTTGACGTTGTCCACCCGGTTGGCTTCCAGGTTGTACTGGGCGGCATGGACCGAGGTCTTGCTCATTTCCGTGGCCAGCACCCGCTCGTAGTGGGGCGCCAGGGCGATGGTGAAATTGCCGTTGCCGCAATACAGCTCCAGCAGGTCGCCGCCCAGGGTGTCGGCCTGGGCGCAGGCCCAGGCCAGCATCTGCCGGTTCACCTCGCCGTTGGGCTGGGAGAAGGCGCCCTCGATCTGCTGGTAGCGCAGCTGGCGGCCTTCCAGTTCGAAGCTTTCCTCGACCCAGTCCCGGCCCAGGACCAGCTTCTGCCCGCGGCTGCGGCCGATGAGCTGGATGTTGAGCCGTTGCGCCAGGTCCCGGGCGGCCGCTTCCCACAGGGGGCGCAGGGGCCGCTTGTACACCAGGGTCACCAGCAGCTCGCCGCTCAGGGTGGAGAGGAAGTCCACGCGGAACAGGTAGTCCTTGAGTAGTTCGCTGGCCTGCAGTTCGTCCCGCAGCCGCGGCATCATCTCGCAGATGGTGGCGGAGGCCACGGGGAAGGTTTCCAGGGGCACCGCTTCCCGGGGATTGTCCGGGTTGAACATGGCGTAGGCCACCTGGCCCTCGCGGCGGACGATCTGGAACTCGGCCCGCAGCCGGTAGTGCAGGGGGGCGGAGCGGGCGATGTGGGGCTCGGGCAGATCGAAGGGGGCGAAGTCGGCCCGGTAGCGGGCGATCTTTTCGGCCAGCAGGGCGTCGTAGGCGGCGGGGTTGATTTTGCGTAGCGGCATGGTCTTGGCAGGGCGGCAGTCACGGTGCGCCGGCGGCATGACAGGGGGCGTGACCGGGTGGATGTTCGGGTCGGGTGGGCCGGCGCAGCCGCAATATACACAACTCGCCGGGGCCTTTCAGGATTTTGTGCCGGGGCGGCGGGGGCGGCCCCGGGGCCGCCCTAGAGCTTGAGCCGGTGGCTTGCCGCCAGGGCCTGCAGCCGGGCCTGGGCCTGGGTGAAGTCGAAGTCGCGCACGGCCCGGGCCAGGGGCGGGAAGTCCTCGCCCAGGGCGCCGTGGAGCAGGGCCTCGTGTTCGTCCAGGAGCTTTTCGCAGGCAAAATCGTCGTTTGCCAGCTGCTGGGCCAGGCGGGCGCAGACTTCCTCCACCTGCATCCAGTTCACCGTGGCCTTGGCCGCTGGCACTTCCTGGGTGGCCAGGACGGCGGCGATGGCGTCCACCAGCGGGGGCAGGCTGTCGGCGATCTTGCCCAGCAGGTCCCGCAGCAGGTCCGGGGCTTCCCTCTGGCGGATGGCGTGCTCCAGCCTTTCGGCCAGATCGCGCAGGGGCATGGCGCCGATCTGGGCGCTGACGCCCTTGAGGGTATGGGCCTCCCGTTCGGCCCCGACCCAGTCCTCGGCATCGATGGCCCGGGCCAGCCGTTGCGGCGCGTCGCGCTGGCCGCTGACGAACTTGTCCATGAGGCGCAGGTAGAGGCCTTCCCGGTCCAGGGCCTGGTGCAGGCCCAGGGTCGCATCCAGCCCGGGGATGCCGGCGAAGGGCTGGCGGTCGGCCTTGGCTGGGGCCGCGACCGGCGGCGTCGGCGTGACGGTGCCGGGCAGCGGCGAGGCGGCCTGCGGGGCCACGACGGGTGCGCCGGGGGCCAGCCACTTGAGCAGCTTGCCCAGCAGGTCCCTCGGGTCCACCGGCTTGGCGATGTGGTCGTTCATGCCCGCCGCCAGGCAGCGTTCCCGGTCCTGCTCCATGGCGTTGGCGGTCATGGCCAGGATGGGCAGGACGGCGGCGGGGAACTGCCTGCGGATTTCCCGGGTGGCGGCGATGCCGTCCATGACCGGCATCTGCATGTCCATCAGGATCACGTCGTAACGCTGCTGGCGCACCTTTTCCAGGGCGCTGGCGCCGTCGTCCGCCACATCCACCACCATGTTGGCGCCGGCCAGGAATTCGCTGGCCACTTCCTGGTTCAGCTGGTTGTCCTCCACCAGCAGCACCCGCAGGCCGGCCAGGGGCGCCAGGTCGGGCAGGGCTTCCGGGTCGGCCGCGCTGTGGGGGCCGTCCTCATGGTCGAGGATGCGCATCACGGTGTTGAACAGCTGGGAAGGACTGACCGGCTTGATGAGGATTTCCTCGATGCCCTGGAGGCCGCTCTCGCCGGCGCTGCGGGCCAGCTCATCGCGGCCGTAGGCAGTGATCATCAGCACCAGGGGCGGCTGGGGCAGCTCCAGGCGGCGGATTTCCCGGGCCGTGGCGAGGCCGTCCATTTCCGGCATCTGCCAGTCGAGGAAGACGATGTCGTAGGGCTCCCCGGCGGCGCTGGCCCGCTGCAGTTCGGCCAGGCAGCGGTTGCCCGAATCGGTGTCGCTGACCTGGAAGCTCATGCTGCGCAGCATGTCGCAGACCACGTCCCGGGCATGGTCGTGGTCGTCCACCACCAGCAGGCGGCGGGTCCGCAGGTCGGGCCGGGGCTGGGCCCGGTGGCGGGCGGTGCTGCTCCGGCCCAGGCGGGCGGTGAACCAGAAGGTGGAGCCCCGGCCCGGCTCGCTCTCGGCCCCCACCTGGCCGCCCATCAGTTCGGCCAGGCGCTTGGCGATGACCAGGCCGAGGCCGGTGCCGCCGTACTTGCGGGTGGTGGAGCTGTCGGCCTGCTGGAAACTGTTGAAGAGGGTGGGCAGTTCCCCGGCTTTGATGCCGATGCCCGTGTCGTGCACGGCAAAGCGCAGCAGCACCTCCTGGCCCTGGTCTTCCTCCAGGCCGACGTGGATGGCCACCTCGCCCCGTTCGGTGAATTTCACCGCGTTGCTGGCGTAGTTGATAAGCACCTGGCCGATGCGCAGGGGGTCGCCCACCAGGTGGCGCGGCACCTCGTCGGCCATTTCGATGACGAACTCCAGGCCCTTGCTGGTGGCCCGCTCCGACATTAGGCTGGAGACGTCCTCCAGCACCTTCTCCAGGTCGAAGTCGATCTGCTCGATGTGCAGCTTGCCGGCCTCGCTCTTGGAGAAGTCCAGGATGTCGTTGATGATGCCCAGCAGGTGCTGGCTGGAATGCTGGATCTTGCGCAGGTATTCGCGCTGGCGTTCGTCCAGGTCGGTCTTCAGGGCCAGGTGGGTCATGCCGATGACGGCATTCATGGGGGTGCGGATTTCGTGGCTCATGTTGGCCAGGAAGTCGGCCTTGGCCTGGGCCGCCGCTTCGGCCAGGGCTTTGGCCTGGGCCATCTCGGCCAGGATGCGGCGCTCCTCGCCGATGTCTTCCACGGTGCCGGCCATGCCCTTTTCCGGGGCGTTGCGGTCGATCACCTGGGCCATGATGCGGCCCCAGAAGCGGCTGCCGTCCTTGCGTACCAGCTCCAGTTCCTCCCGGAAATAGCCGTGGCGGGCCAGGCCCTCCCGCACCCGCTCGCCCACGGCGAGGAAGGTGGCCTCGTCCGGGTACCAGATGCGGGTGCTCTGCTCCAGGATTTCCCCCGGCTCGTAGCCGAGAATTTCCTCGATGGTGCGGTTGCAGCGGCGGATGATGCGGTCCCGGGTGAGGATGATGCCGATGCGGGCGGCGTCGAAGACGGCCTGCTGCTCCTGGTTGGCGTCCCGCAGGGATTTGGCCAGCCCCACCAGCTCGGCGGTGCGCTCCTCCACCAGCACCTCCAGGTGGTCCCGCTCCTGCCGGATGGTCTCGTTCTGGGCGGCGATGTGCTGCTGCAGCAGGTTGAAGTTCTGCAGCAGCATGCGGATCTCGCCGCTGCCCTGGACCTCCACCGGCTCCAGGGGAATGTGGCCGGCCCCGGTTTCGCCGATCTGGCGGGCGGCCCGTTCCAGGGGCGCCAGGGAGCGGCGCACTCCCAGCCACACCAGCAGGGCCACCAGCAGGGTGATGAGGGCGGCGCCGCTGTAGATGCGCATGGTGGCCCGTTCCTGGGGAGCGAAGGCTTCCCGGGTGGGCAGGTAGGACACCACCATCCAGTTGGCGGTGGGCACCATGGCGGCAGCGCTGACGACTTCCAGGCCCTTGGAATCCACGGTCTGGCCCGGGCCGGTATAGCCCTTGAGGCGCCGGTCCAGCAGGGGGTTGATGCCGGGAGCCGGTAGCTTTTCCAGGACCCGGGTGGGGTCGGTGCTGGCGGCGAAGATGCCCTGGTCCAGGGCGTAGACGTGGAAGCCGCCGCTCTGGCCGTTATGCACTTCGTCGGTGAGGTGCAGGGGGCTGCCCGGGGCGATCACGTCGGCGCCGCAGAGGGCGCCGAGGAAGGTGCCGTCGGCGGCGATGACGGGTACCGCCACCAGCAGCACCGGCTTCTTGGCGAAGCGGCCGAACCAGACCCGGATGGCCGGCTTGCGGGTGTCCCGGATGCTGATGAAATAGCTGCTGTCGTTGTAGGGCGTGCCGACGTGGCCCCGTTGCGGATACTCGGCGGTGCGGATGCCGTTGGCCGCGATGAAGTAGATGTCCCGGGAAAAGATGCGGCTGGCCACCGTCTGCTCATTGAGGAAGGTCTGGATCTGCCGGGGCGAGTTGAGGGACTGGGCAACCAGGTGGCGGGCCAGGCCGTCGATGACGTCCAGGCGCAGCCGCAGTTCCGCTTCCAGGGTGCGGGCGAGGAAGTCGGCGCCGGTCTTCTGCTCCTGGCCGATGAGAACCACCGAATCCCGGCGCAGGGCGTCGGCCACGTAATAGGCGAGGGAACCCATGCCCAGGGCGAAAATGAGGGCGCAGAAGAGGGCCGCCTTGATCTTCAGGGGCAGGCTTTCGATTTTTCGGCGCATCCGCGTTGCTAAATTGCCCATCCGCACTCCCGCTCAGGCTCGATCCCCGCTTCCCTCCTCTGCTGGGACAGCGGCGGAGGGGTTTGATTCACCCGGCATGGCCGGGCGGGCTTGCCGCCCATGGTTCCAGTGTCAAAAATTCGGGGGCGTCTTGTCAATCGGCATATCCCGAATGCGAGGCGGCGTTTGTCCCGGGGGGCGCCGGGAGAAAAAAAAACGGGGCCTGGGGCCCCGTTTCGTGGTTGCGGCAGGTGTGGCTCAGACGGCGGCCAGGGCCTGTTCCAGGTCGGCGATGAGGTCGTCGATGTGCTCGATGCCGATGGACAGGCGCACCGTATCCACCGTGACGCCGGCCTTGGCCAGTTCTTCCGGGTTGAGCTGGCGGTGGGTGGTGGAGGCCGGGTGGCAGGCCAGGGACTTGGCGTCGCCGATGTTCACCAGGCGGGTGAACAATTGCAGCGCGTCCTGGAAGCGGGTGCCGCCCTCGATGCCGCCCTCGACGCCGAAGGTGAGGATGCCGGAGGGCTTGCCGCCCAGATACTTCTTGGCCAGGGCGTGGTCCGGGTGGTTTTCCAGGCCGGCGTAGTTCACCCACTTCACCTTCTTGTGGCTCTGCAGGTACTTGGCCACGGCGATGGTGTTGTCGGTGATGCGCTCCATGCGCAGGGCGGCGGTCTCGATGCCCTGCAGGATGAGGAAGGCGTTGAAGGGGCTGATGGCGGCGCCGGTGTTGCGCAGGGGCACGACCCGGGCGCGGCCGATGTAGGCGGCGGGGCCCAGGGCTTCGGTGTACACCACGCCGTGGTAGGAAACATCGGGCTCGTTGAGGCGCTTGAAGCGGGTCTTGTGCTCGGCCCAGGGGAACTTGCCGCTATCGACGATGATGCCGCCGATGGAATTGCCGTGGCCGCCCAGGTACTTGGTCAGGGAATGCACCACGATGTCGGCGCCGAACTCGATGGGGCGCAGCAGGAAGGGGCTGGCCACGGTGTTGTCCACGATCAGCGGAATGCCGTTGCGGTGGGCGATCTCGGCCAGCTTCTCGATGTCGGTGATGTTGCCCAGGGGGTTACCGATGGTTTCGGCGTAGATGGCCTTGGTCTTGCCGTCGATCAGCTTCTCGAAGGAGGCCGGGTCCCGGTAGTCGGCGAAGCGCACCTGGATGCCCAGCTGGGGGAAGGTGTGGGCGAACAGGTTGTAGGTGCCGCCGTAGAGGGTGGCGGTGGAGACGATGTTGTCGCCGGCTTCGGCGATGGTCTGGATGGCGTAGGTGATGGCAGCCTGGCCGGAAGCCAGGGCCAGGCCGGCGATGCCGCCTTCCAGGGCGGCGACGCGCTTTTCCAGGACGTCCTGGGTGGGGTTCATGATGCGGGTGTAGATGTTGCCCGCCACCTTCAGGTCGAACAGGTCAGCCCCGTGCTGGGTGTTGTCGAAGGCGTAGGAGGTGGTCTGGTAGATGGGTACCGCCGCCGCCTTGGTGGTGGGATCGGGGGAATAACCGGCATGTACGGCCAGGGTTTCGAGCTTCGGCATCAGGAGTCTCCCTTGTTTGGATGATCGGTGGGGCGGCCCCGCGGGGCCCGCCATGACAGTGGATGAGAGTCTAGCACTAAAAAAGCGGTTTTCTAGATCGATTGGGTATATGCAAACTACGAGTTGGTTCCTAGGGACTTTCCCGGGAAGTACCTAGGACGAACCCTGGGGGCGCCGAATATTACTTTTGTTTTATGCGCAAAGGCATAAAATTAAATCAAGCCAACCACTATAAGAAAAGAGGTGTGCCATGCGTCCCCTCGACCTTATCCGAGCCTTCTTCAGCGGTAGTCCCTTCTCCCGGCGGGAACGGGAGGAAGTGCGCAGCCAGATCAACTTCTGCCGCGTGGCGGCCGAATGGACGGCGGTGCGCCGCGAAGTTACCGCCTGGGTGGTGGACGGGCGTACGCCCGGGCCCATGTGGTGCGAGCGCCTGCCCCGGCTGGAAGAACGGCCCCTGGGCCGCTGGATCGCCAGCGGCGCCCGGCGCAACTTCGGCGATCTGGGTTCCTTCTCCGATTTCGCCCGCATCCACCGCCAGGTGTGCGAGGACGTGCGGACCATCGCCCGGGCCCAGGCCCAGGGTGACGAGCAGGAGGCCAGCCGCAGCTTCCACCACGACTTCGAGCCCCACTACCGGGAGTTGCGCAGCTGGCTGGTGCATCTGGCCGACCTGTTCGACGCCGGCTGCGCCCAGGGCATGGAGGAAGAGTTTCAGTTCACCCAGCCGGCAATGATGCGGTAGAGGGCGGCGGGCAGGCCGACGCAGAGCAGGGCGAAGACGGTCAGTTTCAGTTCGGCCCACTGGCCGTCCCAATAGCGGCCCTGGAACCAGGCCCACCAGTCGGGGAGGGCGGCCAGTCTCAGGTCTTCGGCAAAGTCGGCAGCGTCGCCGAACATCATGCGCCAGATGTCCCGCAGGGGCGGCACCGACAGGGCCAGGCAGGCCAGCAGCAGCCAGGGATGGTCCACCCAGGGGATGAGGCTCTGCAACACCCGCGCCTAGCCCCGTTGCAAGGTCTTCAGTTCGTAAAGCAGGTCCAGGGCCTCTCGCGGCGAGAGGCTGTCCGGATCGATCTCCCCCAGCCGCTCCAGGGCCGGGTGGGCCGGAGCTTCCGGCCCCTCGGCGGGCGCCGGGACGGCGGCGAAGAGATCCGGCTGCAGCGGGTCCACCGCGGCCCGGGTTTCCAGCTGCCGCAGTTCCTTTTTCGCCGCCCGCACCACCGCACTGGGAATGCCGGCCAGGGCCGCCACCTGAATCCCGTAGCTCTGGTTGGCCGGGCCTTCTTCCACAGCGTGGAGGAAGACGATGCGGTCGCCGTGCTCCACCGCGTCCAGATGCACATTGACCAGGGCCGGGTATTCGTGGGCCAGGCGGGTCAGCTCGAAATAGTGGGTGGCGAACAGGGTCAGGCTGCGGTTCTTCTCCAGCAGGTGGCGCAGGATGGCCATGGCCAGGGCCATGCCGTCGAAGGTGGAGGTGCCCCGGCCCACCTCGTCCATCAAGACAAGACTTTGTTCCGTGGCGTTGTGCAGGATGGCGGCGGATTCGGTCATTTCCACCATGAAGGTGGAGCGGCCGGAAGCCAGGTCGTCGGAGGCGCCGATGCGGGTGAAGATCTGGTCCATGGGCCCCAGCCGGGCCGCCTTGGCCGGCACGTAGCAGCCGACGTGGGCGAGCAGGGCGATCAGGGCAGTCTGCCGCATGTAGGTGGATTTACCGCCCATGTTGGGGCCGGTGATGAGCAGCAGGCGGCGTTCCGCGTCTTCGCTTTCTCCCAGGTCCAGGTCGTTGGGGATGAAGGTGTCGCCCTGGGCCTGCAGTTCGTTTTCCACCACCGGGTGGCGGCCCGCTTCCAGCCACAGGCCGGGCCGGTCGGTGAATTCGGGGCGGCACCAGTTGCGGGCCACGGCGGTGTCGGCGAAGGAGGCCAGCATGTCCAGCTGGGCCAGGGCCCGGGCCACCGCCTGCAGCTGCGGCACCACCGGCTGCAACTGATCCAGCACCTGCTCGTAGAGCCACTTCTCCCGGGCCAGGGCCCGGTCCTGGGCGGAGAGGGCCTTGTCCTCGAAGGCCTTCAGTTCGGGGGTGATGTAGCGTTCGGCGTTCTTCAGGGTCTGGCGCCGGCGGTAGTCGTCCGGCACCTTGTCGGCATTGGCGTGGGTGACTTCGATGTAGAAGCCGTGCACCCGGTTGTATTCCACCTTGAGGGTGGCGATGCCGGTGCGTTCCTTCTCCCGGGCTTCCAGATCGACGAGGAAGGCGCCGCAGTTGTCGTTGAGGGCCCGCAGTTCGTCCAGCTCGGCATCGAAGCCGGTGGCCATGACGCCGCCGTCCCGCACCATGGCCGCCGGTTCCTGGGCGATGGCGCGCAGCAAAAGCTCGATGGCCTCCACCGGCGCTTCCAGCTGGCCCCACAGCTCACCCAGCAGGGGCGAGGGATGGCCGGCCAGGGGGCGGCGCAGTTCCTCCAGGCAGGCGAGGGAGTCGCGCAGGCTGGAGAGGTCCCGGGGGCGGGCGTTGCGCAGGGCGATGCGGCCGGCGATGCGCTCCACGTCGGCAAAGCCCTTCAGGCCGCTGCGCAGGTACTGGGCCAGGGCCAGATGGTCCGCCATGAGGGCGCCGATGGCATCGATGCGGGCCGCCGGCACCGCCCGGTCACGCCGGGGGTGGTGCAGGGCGTGGCGCAGGTAGCGGGCGCCCATGGCGGTGATGCAGGAATCCAGCAGGGAAAACAGGGTGGGGGAGGCTTCGCCCCGCAGGGTCTCGGTCAGTTCCAGGTTGCGGCGGGTGGCGGCATCCAGCCCCAGGTAGGCGGACTCCCGCTCCACCATGAGGCCCTGGACGTGGGGCAGGGCCTGGGTCTGGGTGGCCTGGGCGTACTGCAGCAGGGCCCCGGCGGCCCCCAGGGCGGGGCGCAGGTCCTCGGCGGCGAAGGCGGTGAGGCTCTGCACCTTGAAGTGTTCCAGCAGCAGGCGCTTGGCCGCTTCGGCGTCGAAATGCCAGTCGGGGCGGCGGGTGGTGGCGGCGCTGATGTTCACTTCCGGCACCAGGGAATCGGGCAGCAGCACTTCGGCCGGGCGGATGCGTTCCAGGGTGGCGGCCAGCTTTTCCGTGGCCACTTCGCTGACGCGGAATTCGCCGCTGGCCAGGTTGAGCCAGGCCAGGCCCCAGACGCCGCGGCCGCCGGTCAGGGCCATGAGCAGGGTGTCCCGCTTCTCGTCGAGCAGGGCGGCGTCGGTCAGGGTGCCGGGGGTGACGATGCGGGAGACAGCCCGCTCCACCGGGCCCTTGCTGGTGGCCGGGTCCCCCACCTGTTCGCAGATGACCACGGATTCGCCCATCTTCACCAGCTTGGCCAGGTACTGCTCCACGGCGTGGTAGGGCACCCCGGCCATCTTGATGGGCAGGCCGGCGGACTGGCCCCTGGTGGTGAGGGTGATGTCCAGCAGGCGGGCGGCCTTTTCCGCATCCTCGAAGAACAGCTCGTAGAAATCCCCCATGCGATAGAAGAGCAGGGTGCCCGGATGCTGGCTTTTCAGGGCCAGGTATTGCTGCATCATCGGGGTGTGGCCGGAGGGATCGCTGTTCTTCTTGGTTGCCATGGGCTTCAAAAAAATGGATGGGCGCGGCAGGGGCCGCCGAAGGGGCGGATTATCCCGTGTCTGGCGGCGGGGGGGAAGGT
>NZ_JBXAST010000046.1:0-26451 GCF_058809645.1 Azospira sp. MPR-E4
GGCGGACATCAGTGCTTTTCCTCTTGGGCGGGAGCGGTCAGGGCGCCGGTGAGACGTTCGATGTCCACGGCGGCGGCCCGCAGTTCATAGCGGGCGGCGATCAGTTCGTTGCGGGCGGCCCGGTACACCCGCTGGGCGTCCAGGTAGTCGAGAATGCCGCGCTCGCCGAAGCGGTAGGCCGATTCGGCCACCTTGAGGGCGGCTTCGGCCTGGCGCACGATGCCCTGCTCCAGGGCATTGACCTGGGCGGCAGCGATCTGGTGCTGCTGGTAGGCGTTTTCCAGGGCCTGGCCGAGACCGAATTCCATCTGCTCGAGCAGGTTGCGGGCCCGGGAAAGATTGGCGCTGGCCTCGCCCACGGGGCCGGAGCGGCGGTCCCACAGGGGAATGGTGACGGCGATGCCGACGCGGGAGGTCTTCAGGTCCGGCTCTTCGTCGCTGCTGGCCTTGAGCGCCACTTCCGGGGTGCGCATGCGGCGCTGCAGGTCCAGCTGGTGTTCGGCCTGGGTCAGCTGGGCCCGGGCCTGGGCCAGGTCCGGGCTGCGCTGCAGCAGGGTCTGGCGCAGTTCGGGCAGGCTGCCCACGTTGAGGGGCAGCTGGGTGGTGGCCGGCACTTCGAAGTCTGCCGGCAGGCCGGTGCCCACGTTGCGGCGCAGGGCGGCCTTGGCCTGGGTCAGGCGCAGCAGGGTGCTCTGCGTCACTTTCTGGGCATTGAGCAGTTCCGCATCGGCCTTGATCAGCTCGTAGCGGGGCGCCTCGCCGACGCCGACCCGCACGCTGACCCGGGTGCGGATGGCTTCCATGAGGGCCTGGTCTTCCTGGGCCGCCTTCAGCTCGGCCTGGCGCCGCAGCACCTCGTAGTAGCCCAGCTTCACGCTGGCCAGCACCTCATGCTCGTAGCCCCGGCCGGCGGCGCTGGTGGCTTCCAGGTTGGCGCTGGCGGCGTCGATGCGGGCCGAACGCACCCAGGGCAGGTCCAGGCGCTGGGTGAAGGTCATGGTCTTGACGTTGCCGGGATTGGCGCCCGCTACCCGGGCCTTGGCGTCGCCGCTCTGGTATTCGATCTCCGGGTTGGGGAAGGCGCCGGCGGTGGTGACGCCGGAGCGGGCCGCCTCCACCGCGTCGCGGGAGGCCTGCAGGCCCCGGTTGCCGGAGCGGGCCAGTTCCAGCAACTGGTCGAGGGAATAGACGTCGGCCAGGGCGCTGCCGCACAGCAGCAGTCCCAGCAGGGAGAGGAGAGCGATCTTGGTTTTCATGGGGTTGTCTCAGCAAAGGCCATGCCACAGGGCACAACCATGCCCCGGGCGCGCTCCATGAGGAGCGTAACCGATCCAGGACTTCTCAGGGAATGCCGTCAGGATGCGGCGATGGGGGGCGAATCCGCCGGGGTGTCACGCCAGGGTCAGAAACCTGACCGAAAACTGACACGGGCGAGTATAACGCACCGCCCAGGTGCATCGTGTCAGTGAGTTCACTTACTGCGGCAAGTCCCTAAGATCGGCAGGTTACGGCCGGTCCCGGCCGGAAGGGCCAGCCCGGCTGCGCTATAATCAAGCGCTTTTCTCCCGCTGGAGCCTGACCGGCATGTCTGACCGAATTTCCCGCCGCTTCTCTTCCGTTTTCCGTGCATCCGTCCTTGCCGGCTGCGCTTCCCTGCTGCTGGCCGGCCCCGCCGGCGCCCAGCAGATGCCCCCGGCTCCCGGCATCGCCGCCAAGGCCTGGCTGCTGGTGGAATTCGGCTCCGGCCAGACCCTGGTGGCCGAAAACGCCGACCAGCGCGTCGATCCCGCTTCCCTGACCAAGCTGATGACGGCCTACCTGACCTTCTCCGCCCTCAAGCAGGGCGTGCTGAAGCTGGACCAGGGCGTGCCCGTCACCGAGAAGGCCTGGCGCACCGGCGGCTCCAAGATGTTCATCAAGGTCGGCACCCAGGTGCCGGTGGAAGACCTGATCAAAGGCATGATCGTGCAGTCCGGCAACGACGCCTGCGTCGCCCTGGCCGAGGCCATCGCCGGCTCCGAGGAGCGCTTCGCCCAGATGATGAACCAGGAGGCGGCCCGCCTGGGGATGAAGAACACCCACTACATGAACGCCACCGGCCTGCCCGATCCGGAGCACTACGCCACCGCCCGGGACCTGGCCACCCTGACCACCGCCATCATCCGCGACTTCCCCACGGAGTACGCCAAGTACTACTCCATGAAGGAATTCCGCTACAACAACATCACCCAGCCCAACCGCAACCGTCTGCTGTGGGCCGATCCCACGGTGGACGGGGTGAAGACCGGCCACACCGAATCCGCCGGCTATTGCCTCATCTCCTCCTCCAAGCGCGGGCCCCGGCGCCTGCTCTCCGTCCTGCTCGGCGCCGAGAGCGACGGCATGCGCGCCCAGGAATCCCTCAAGCTGCTCAACCACGGCTTCCAGTATTACGACGCCGTCTCCCTGTACACCAAGAACCAGACCGTGTCCGAGCTGAAGGTGTTCAAGGGCAAGGACAACACCGTCCGCGCCGGCTTCCAGAACGACTTCATCCTGGCCGTGCCCAAGGGCTACTCGAGCCGGATCCAGGCCCAGCTGGAATCGAAGCAGCCCCTGGTGGCTCCGGTGAGCCAGGGCCAGGTCATCGGCACCATGAAGGTCAGCCTGGACGGCAAGCCCTACGGCGAATACCCGGTGGTGGCCCTGGACGCCGTGCCCGTGGCCGGCATCCTGGGGCGCGGCATCGACAGCATCAAGCTGTGGTTCAAATAAACCGCTCCCCTAGCTGACGGAGGGAACATGCTGGCCTACCTCAACGGTAACTACCTGCCTCTGGACGAGGCCCGCATTTCCCCCATGGACCGGGGCTTCCTCTTCGGCGACGGCGCCTACGAGGTGATTCCGGTCTATTCCCGCCGCCCCTTCCGCCTACAGCAGCACCTGGAGCGTCTGGAGCGCACCCTGGCCGCCCTGCAGCTGGCCAATCCCCTTTCCAAGGAGCAGTGGGCGGAGGTGGTGCAGCGTCTGGTCGATGACCACGGCAGCGAGGACCAGGGCGTCTACCTGCAGGTGACCCGGGGTGCCGCCCCGGTGCGGGACCAGGCCTTCCCCAGGCCGGCCGTGGCCCCCACCGTTTTCGCCTACGCCGACCGCCTGCCGACGCCATCCGCCGAACTGCTGGCCACGGGGGGCACCGCCCTCACTGCCGAGGATTTCCGCTGGCTGCGTTGCGACCTGAAGACCGTCTCCCTGGTGGCCAACGTGCTGCTGCGCCAGCTTTCCGCCGCCGCCGGCTGCACGGAGACCATCCTGCTGCGGGACGGCCTGGTCATGGAAGGCTCCGCCTCCAACGTGCTGGTGGTGCAGGACGGGGTGATCCTGGCGCCGCCCAAGAGCAATCTGATCCTGCCCGGCGTCACCTACGACGTGGTGCTGGAACTGGCGGCGGCCAATTGCATTCCAACCCAGGTACGTCCGGTGGCAGAAGCGGAACTCCGCAGCGCCGACGAGGTCTGGGTCACATCCTCCACCAAGGAAGTGCTGCCCATCACCCGCATCGACGACGCCCCCGTGGCCGACGGCAGGCCCGGCCCCCTGGCCGCCCGCATGAATGCGCTGTACCAGGACTTCAAGAATCAGGTGATGCGCCGCGCCGACGCCTGAGCCGAATCGAGCAAGAGAACACCATGAGCCAGACCCCAGCCAATCCCGACAATCCCCAAAGCCGGCAGGAAACCCTGCTCGAATTCCCTTGCGCCTTCCCCCTCAAGATCATGGGCAAGATGGAAGTGGATTTCGCCCAGACCATCCTCACCGTGGTGCAGAAGCACGATCCGGAATTCGACGGCGCCTCCATGGAAATGCGTCCCTCCAGCAAGGGCACCTACATCTCCCTGACCTGCACCGTCACCGCCACCTCCAAGGAGCAGCTGGACAACCTGTATCGGGAACTGTCCGGCCACCCCCTGGTGAAGGTGGTGCTGTAAGCGGCGGCGGACGGACCTAAGTGATTTCCCCGCTGGTCATCCGCGAACTGGGTCGGGCAGACTACGTGCCCACCTGGGAGGCGATGCAGGCCTTCACCGCCGCCCGCACCCCGGAAACCCCGGACGAGCTGTGGCAGGTGGAGCACCCGCCGGTCTACACCCTGGGCCAGGCGGGCAAGCCGGAACACGTGCTGCGGGACATCGGCATTCCCCTGGTGAAGATCGACCGGGGCGGCCAGGTCACCTACCACGGCCCCGGCCAGGCGGTGGTGTACCTGTTGCTGGACCTGCCCCGGCGCAACCTCAAGGTGCGGGAGCTGGTGAACCGCATCGAGCAGGCGGTGATCGACCTGCTGGCCGAATACGGCGTCAATGCCGAGCGCCACGACGGCGCCCCCGGCGTGTACGTGGGCCCGGCCAAGGTGGCGGCCCTGGGCCTGCGCATCCGCAACGGCCGCAGCTACCACGGCGTCAGCCTCAATGTGGACATGGACCTGTCGCCCTTCCAGGCCATCAACCCCTGCGGGTATGCCGGCATGCCGGTGACCCAACTGAAGGACCTGGGCGTGGCCCGGACCCTGCCACAAGCAACGGCGGACCTTACCCGGCATCTCGTGGCACAACTGGAGAAGACTCAATGAGCAGCGAACGCGGCGTCAAGCAAAAAGGCGAACTGAAGACCGCCCGGATTCCCATCAAGATCGTGCCGGTCGAAGAGACGCTGAAAAAGCCCAGCTGGATTCGCGTCAAGGCCGGCAACGACGCCGGCCGCTTCGGCGAGATCAAGCAGCTGCTGCGGGAACAGAAGCTGCACACCGTGTGCGAAGAGGCCGCCTGCCCCAACATCGGCGAATGCTTCGGCCGGGGCACCGCCACCTTCATGATCCTGGGCGACATCTGCACCCGCCGCTGCCCCTTCTGCGACGTGGGCCACGGCAAGCCCCTGCCCCCCGATCCCCTGGAGCCGGCCCACCTGGCCGAATCCGTCTCCAAGCTCAAGCTCAAGTACGTGGTCATCACCAGCGTGGACCGGGACGACCTGCGGGACGGCGGTGCCCAGCACTTCGTGGATGTCATCAAGGCGGTGCGCGAATCCTCCCCCAAGACCACCATCGAGACCCTGGTTCCCGATTTCCGCGGCCGCCTGGAAACGGCGGTGGACGTGCTCGGCCAGGGCCTGCCCGACGTGCTCAACCACAACCTGGAAACCGTGCCCCGCCTCTACAAGCAGGCCCGTCCCGGCGCCGATTACGAACACTCCCTGCAGTTCCTCAAGCAGTTCAAGGCCCGCTATCCCCAGGTGCCCACCAAGTCCGGCCTGATGGTGGGCCTGGGCGAGACCGATGAGGAAATCCTCGAAGTCATGCGCGACCTGCGGGCCCACGACGTGGAACTGCTGACCATCGGCCAGTATCTGGCCCCCTCCAACCACCACCTGCCGGTGCAGCGCTACGTCCATCCCGACGTGTTCAAGATGTACGAGGAAAAAGCCAAGGAAATGGGCTTTTCCGGGGCCGCCTGCGGCGCCATGGTGCGCAGCTCCTACTGGGCGGACCAGCAGGCCCATACTGCCGGTGTGGTCTGACGGCAGCCGCCGCCCCCCGAACCCCGCCTGGAAACGCCGGTGCCTTGTGGCCCGGCGTTTTTGTTTGCTATGTTCCCCATGGCCCTGGCATTTTTTTGCCGGCCTAGGCATCGCCCCGGGTTTTTTCCCGCCGTTTTGGCGGCATACTGGGCAGTATGCTGCAGGCGTCACGAAAAAGACCAGAACAAGGATAGGGACATGGGGGAAAACGGCGCCGCCGGGCGCAGCGACAAGACCATCCTGGTGGTGGACGATACCGGGGAAAACCTGACGGTCATCGGCGGCCTGCTGCAGCCCTTTTTCCGCGTGCGCGTGGCCAATTCCGGCATGCGGGCCCTCAAGGTGGCGCGCAGCGATCCCCGTCCGGACCTGATCCTGCTGGATGTGATGATGCCGGAGATGGACGGCTACGCCGTGCTCGCCGAACTGCGCCAGGACCCTTACACCCGGGACATTCCGGTGATGTTCGTCACCGCCATGGACGGCGACCAGGACGAGGAATACGGCCTTTCCCTGGGGGCCGTGGATTACATCACCAAGCCGATCCGCCCCGCCATCCTCCTGGCCCGGGTGCGCACCCACCTGGAACTGAAGGACGCCCGGGACTGGCTGCGGGACCAGAACGGCTACCTGGAGGGCGAGGTCAGCCGCCGCATGCGGGAGAACGACCTGATCAAGGACGTCAGCCTGAATGCCCTGGCCCTGCTGGCGGAAAAGCGGGACAACGAGACCGGCAACCACCTCTACCGCACCCAGGCCTATGTGGAGGCCCTGATGCAAGAGCTGCAGGACCATCCCCGCTTCCGCCACGCCCTTTCCGCCGCCCAGCGCCAGCTCATCGCCAAGGCGGCTCCCCTGCACGATATCGGCAAGGTGGGCATTCCCGACCAGATCCTGCTCAAGCCGGCCCGGCTGACGCTGGAGGAATTCGAGATCATGAAGACCCACAGCCTGATCGGCGCCGAAGCCATCGAGGCGGCCATCGAACGGGTGGTGGGGGGCGACCGGGCGCGCCTGGACGAGCTGCAGGGCAATACGCCCCTGGACTTTCTCGTGGTGGCCCGCCACATCGCCCTGGGCCATCACGAGAAGTGGGACGGCTCCGGTTACCCCCAGGGCCTGCGGGGCGATGCCATCCCCATCCCGGCCCGCCTCATGGCCCTGGCCGATGTCTTCGACGCCCTCACCTGCAAGCGCCACTACAAGAAGGCCTTTCCCCTGGAACAGGCCGTGGCCCTGCTGGTGGAAGGGCGGGGCACCCATTTCGATCCGGATGTGGTCGATGCCTTCCTGGCCATCCAGGACCGCTTCGCCGACATCGCCCAGCGCTACGCGGACGGCGCCTCATGACGCGCCGTTCATCCCATTCCGTCCTGGCTGCCCGGCTGCGCCTGCTGCTCTGCCTGGCGGCTGCGCTCGTGCCCTGGGGCCGTGCCCTGGCCGAGCCCCTGCCGGCCTTTGTCGAGAAGCTGGCCACCCGGGAGCAGTTGCAGCAACTGCGCGAGGGCGGCTACGTCATCTACCTGCGCCATGGCATCACCGACAGCACCCGGCCCGACCGGGTGCCGGCCGTGGACCTCAACGATTGCGCCACCCAGCGGCCCCTGACCGAGGCCGGACGCCAGCTGATGACGGAGGTGGGGCAGGCCTTGCGGGAGGCCCGCATTCCGCTGGGCGACATTTTCGTCAGCCCCCTGTGCCGGGCCAAGGAGTCGGCCGAGGCGGCCTTCGGCAGGCACTACACGGTGGATCCCCTGCTCATGTACACCGCCAACCTGACGACGGAGGAAAAGCGGCCGATCCTGGAAAACACCCGCCGCCTGCTCTCCCTGCCGGTGCCGGCCGGCACCAACCGGGTGGTGCTGGCCCATGCGCCGAACCTGGCGGACCTCATGGGCTATTTCGTCAAGCCGGAAGGCACGGCGGTCATCATCCGGCCCCTGGGAAACAAGGGTTTCATCTACGTTGCCAGCATCCCCCCCCGGCGCTGGCCTGAACTGCTGCACAAGCCATGAAACGTCGTTTCACCTTCTTCCTCATCTTCTTCCTGCCGGTGATCCTGGTGGTGGTCATGGCGGCGGCCTACAGTTACTGGTCCCTTTCCTCCCTGCGGGACGAGCAGCAGCTGTCCAACCTGCAGCAGGTCAACGACCTGCAGATGGTGGCGGATGCCTCCCGCCTGGGGCACGACATGCTGGCGGTGCAGCAGCTGATCAACGCCACCCTGCGCCAGGCCAAGGCCGGCACCGTGGAGGAGGCGGCCGCCTACCAGGTGCACGTGCAGGTGGTGGACCGCCTGAAGGACATGGAATCCCTGCTGCAGCGGCTGTCCAACGTCCCCGGCCTGGGGCCGGAGGTGGATGGGGAGCTGAAGCAGATCCTGGTGGATTTCAAGGACTACCAGCACTACAGCATCATGGCCACGGACATCATCGCCGTGGACCTGCGGGTGGCGGACAGCCACGTGGCCCAGGCCACGGCCCGCTACCTGGCCTTTGCCGAACATGCGCAGAACGTATCGGCCCTGCTGACCCAGCGCACCCACGCCCGCATCGACGCCGCCGAGCGCAACATGGACGACTACGTCCAGCGCACCCTGCTCATCGGCGTGCTCGGCATCACGGTGATGGGGCTGCTGTGGTTCTTCGTCACCTATTTCGTCACCCGCCAGCTGTCCCTCATCGTCGATTCCCTGCAACAGCTGAGCCTGAGCGAGGACGGGGGGCTCAGCCTGCGGGAGGTGGAGCACCTGAGCCGGATGCCCGGCGGCGGCCTGTTGACCGACATGGCCAAGGCCGTGCTGGCCTTCCGCGAGGCGGTGGTGGCCCGGGGCCACATGCAGGCCGCCCTGGAGGCCGAGCGCCAGCATCTCAAGTCCCTCATCCAGGGCATGCCCGACCTGGTCTGGCTGAAGGACCCCGCCGGCATCTATCTGGCCTGCAACTCCCGTTTCGAGAGCCTCTTCGGGCACCGGGAGGCGGAAATCGTCGGCCGCACCGACTATGACTTCGTCGGCCGGGAGCTGGCGGACTTCTTCCGCGACAACGACCGCCGCGCCATGGCCCTCGGCCATGCCAGCCGCAACGAGGAATGGCTGGTGTTCGCCGCCGACGGCCACCGGGAGCTGGTGGAAACCATCAAGACGCCCATCTATGACCGGGACGGGGTGGTGCTGGGGGTGCTCGGGGTGGCCCGGGACATCACGCCCCTGCACCAGTCCCAGGAAACCCTGCGGCAGAGCGAGGCGGCCCTGAAGCGGACCCAGACGGTGGCCCGCATCGGCAGCTGGAAAATCGACATTCCCGCCAACCTGCTGCACTGGTCCGAAGAGGCCCACCACCTGCTGGGCGTGCCCTGGGACCACGGCGTCGGCTTCGACGAATTCCTCGCCCAGGTGCATGGGGACGACCGGGCCTGGGTGCGCTCCGCCTGGCTGGCGGCCCTGGAGGGGGCCGAGTTCGACATCGAGCACCGCATGGTGGTGGACGGTACGGTGAAGTGGGTGCGGCAGCGGGCCGAACTGGAATTCGACGAGGCGGGCAAGCCCCTGCGCGGCATCGGCATGGTGCAGGACATCACCGCCATCAAGGACGCCTCGGAGACCCTCAAGCAGCGGGAGAAGATCTTCCGCTCCATCACCAACCAGGCCGCCATCGGCATCGTGCTGATCGACGCCGAAACCATGACCTTCGCCGAGTTCAACGATGCCGCCTGCGAGTGTCTCGGCTACACCCGGGAGGAGTTCGCCAAGCTCAGCGTCTACGACATCCAGGGCGTGCACGACCGGGCCGGGGTGGATGCGCGCCGGGCCCAGATCCTGGCCCAGCGCGAGGCGGCCTTCGAGAACCAGCGCCGCCACAAGGACGGCAGCCTGCGGGATTTCTGGGTGACGGTGAAGGTGCTGCGCCTGAACGGCCGGGACTATCTCTCCTCGGTGTGGACCGACATCACCGAGGCCAAGGAAAACGAGCGGGCCCTGCTGCGCTACCAGAACCAGCTGGAGGAACTGGTGGCGGCCCGCACCGCCGAGCTGGCGGCGGCCAAGGAGGCGGCGGAGGCGGCCAACCGTTCCAAGAGTTCCTTCCTGGCCAACATGAGCCACGAGATCCGCACCCCGATGAACGCCATCATCGGCCTCACCCACCTGATCCGCCGCGACATCGCCACCGAGCGCCAGCGCCAGCAGCTGGACAAGGTCAGCAACGCCGCCCACCACCTGCTGGGCATCATCAACGACATCCTGGACTTCTCCAAGATCGAGGCCGGCAAGATGAGCCTGGAGCCGACGGATTTCGAGGTGGACCGGGTCATCCACAACGTGTGCACCCTGGTGGCCGAGAAGGCCGAGGCCAAGGGCCTGGAGGTGGTGGTGGACATCGCCCGCCTGCCTCCGGCCCTGCACGGCGATGGCCTGCGCCTGGGCCAGGTGCTGCTCAACTTCGTCGGCAATGCGGTGAAGTTCACCGAGCGGGGCAGCGTCGTCGTGCGCGGCTACGTCGCCCGCCAGGAGGCCGACAGCCTGTGGGTGCGACTGGAGGTGGCGGACACGGGCATCGGCCTCAGCCGGGAGCAGCAGCAATGCCTGTTCCAGGCCTTCACCCAGGCCGACGTCTCCACCACCCGGCAGTACGGCGGCACCGGCCTGGGCCTGGCCATTTCCCGGCGCCTGGCGGAGATGATGGGCGGCCGGGTCGGGGTGGACAGCGAACCGGGCAAGGGCAGCACCTTCTGGATCGAGGCCCCCTTCGGCAGCGTCGCCGCCCACGACCATCTGGAACTGCCGCCCTGCCTGCCCCGCAATCTGCGGGCCCTGGCGGTGGACGACAGCGAGGACGCGCGGGAATCCCTGGCCCACACCCTGGCGGCCCTGGGCACCCGGGTGGATACGGCGGCCTCCGGCGAGGCGGCCCTGGATGCGGTCCTGGCCGCGGACCGGCTGGGGGACCCCTACCAGCTGGTGCTGCTGGACTGGCTGATGCCGCCGCCCGACGGGCTGGAGACAGGGCGGTGCATCCGGACCCTGCCCCTCAACGTGCAGCCCCAGCAGCTGCTGGTCAGTGCCGCCAAGGACATCCCCGCCACGGCCCTGAGTGAAGCAGGCTTTGCCGCCTTCATCGCCAAGCCGGTGACGCCGGCCAGCGTCCTGGTGGCCCTGGAAGGGGCCTTCGGCGACACCCCGCCCCTGTCCCGCAGCCCGGGGGACGAGATGGAGCGCAGTCTGGCCCGCTACCGCAACCAGCGCATCCTCCTGGCGGAGGACAATCCCCTCAACCAGGAGGTGGCCCTGGAACTGCTGCGCCACGTGGGCCTGGCGGTGGACCTGGCGGAGAACGGCAAGGAGGCCCTGGAACTGGCCCGGGGCAAGGCCTACGCCCTGATCCTGATGGACATCCAGATGCCGGTGATGGACGGCCTGGAGGCCGCCCGCCAGATCCGGGCCCTGCCGGGCTACGCCGGCACCCCGATCCTGGCCATGACCGCCAACGCCTTCAGCGAAGACCGGGACCTGTGCATCGCCGCCGGCATGAACGACCATGTGGCCAAGCCGGTGGACCCGGACCAGCTCTACGGCACCCTGCTTCGCTGGCTGCCCGAACCCAGCCGGGACGTGGTGGTGCGGCCGCCGCTGCCTGCCGCCGAGGCGCCGGCGGCGACGGCCGATGCCCTGGCAGCCGCCCTGGAGGCCGTTCCCGGCCTGGAGCTGGCCCAGGCCCTGCGGGTGGTGCGGGGCAACCGGACCCGGCTGGCCCAGTTCCTGCGCAAGTTTTCCGTCGACCACGGCGGCGACGGCCGCCGCATCGAAGCCTGTCTCGGTTTCGGCGAAACGGCCGAGGCCGCCCGGGTGGTGCATACCCTCAAGGGCCTGGCCGGCTCCCTCGGACTCGCTGCCATCCAGGCCCACACCCTGGCCCTGGAAGAGGCCCTACGCGGCAGCCTGCCCCAGGCCGAGGTGGATGCGCGCCTGGCCCGGCTGGAAGGGGCCCTGGCCGAATTCAATGCGGCCCTCGCAGGTCTGGAGGGAGCGGTTGAGGCGGCGGCCCCGGGCATCGACTGGGCACAGCTGAGCCGGGAGGTGGAGGTCCTGCAGCGCCAGCTGGCGGTGGACGACCTGGACGCCTCCCGCACCTTCCAGAGCCTGCGCCCCACGCTGGAGGCGGCCCTGGGGGCGGAGGTGCGCACCCTGGCCGCCCAGATCGACGACTTCAACCTGGAAGAGGCCCTGCATACCCTGCAGGCCCTGATCGACGCCGAACCCCGTCTGCAGGAGGCGGGGCCGCCGGCAGCCTCAATGAAGGGGGCATAACCCCGTACAATACCGTACGGAAATGCGACTTTTTGTCGCAGGGGCAGGGCAGGGGCGACTCCTATAATCGCCCCTCCTTTTTTGCCCCGGTGGCCCCATGCTGACCCAGATCGCCCGCGCCGTTTCCCTCTGCTGCCTCGGTTCCTTCACCCTGGCCGCCCTGGCCCAATCCGGCGATGCTTCCCTGGTCCTGGGCGAGGTGACGGTGCGGGGCCAGGAAGAAGGTCCCCTGCCGACCCGCCGTATCCTCAGTTCGGTGGACGTGTTGGGTGGGGAAGTGCTGGAGTCGCGCAATGCCAAGTTCGCCTGGGAACTGTTCAACCTGGTGCCCGGGGCCCAGGTCACCAGCTTCGGCCAGGGCAACTGGGGCGGCAAGTTCTCCATCCGCGGCTTCAACGGCGAGGGCGAGATCAACGCGGTGAAGCTGCTCATCGACGGCATCCCCAGCAACAGCAACGACGGCAACATGCCCTACCTGGACATGGTCTTCGCCCAGGACATCGACGCCATCGAAGTGGTGCGCGGCACCAACGACCCGCGTAACGGTCTGCACGCCATTGCCGGTAGTGCCAACGTGGTGACCCGCATCGGCGGCAACGACACCCGCCTGCGTCTGGGGGCCGGCAGCTTCGGCAGCAACGAGCTGCAGCTGTCCAAGGCCATCGAGCAGGACGGCCTGTCCCAGAACTACTTCGTTGCCACCCAGCACAGCAACGGCCAGCGGGACCACAGCCAGGTCGACCGTTCCACCTTTGCCGGCAAGTGGTTCTACACCCCCGACAGCGGCTCCACCCGGGTCGGCCTGATTGCCCGCCACTACGAGAGCGAGGCCCAGGAGCCGGGCTACCTGACTGCAGCGGAGAGCAGCAACAATCCGGACCAGTCCCTGGCCCGCAATGCCACCGACGGTGGCATCCGCCGCATAAATCAGGTCAGTGGCCATCTGGAGATGGCCATCAACGACCGCCTCTACTGGACCACCCGGGCCTATATCAACGATTACATAGACAAGCGCTGGGTTCGATTTGCGCAGGTCTATCCGCAGCAAGAGCGCATTACTAAGGAAACCCACTATGGCTTCCTCTCCAACCTTACCTATCGCCCCGAGGTGAGTTGGGCCCATGCGGTGGCCATCGAAGGTGGCGTCGACGCCCAGTGGCAGGAGAACCACAGCGAGCGTTACCTGACCGCCAACCGGGTGCGCACCTCCACTCGCTGGAACCAGGCCTTCGATTTCGACATCTATGGCGCCTATGTGCAGGCGGTGATTCAGCCGACGCCCCAGTGGAAGTTCATCCCGGGCTATCGGGTAGATCTTATCCGTGGTAGCTATACCGACAACAAACTTGGCCGGAGTTACGACATCAACGACTACGGCCTTATCAACCAGCCCAAGTTCAGCGTCGTCTATACCCCGGATCCTCACTACAGTCTTTACGGTAATGTTGGCCGTACTTTCCAGGTAGGTGTTGGTACCGGCACCTATAAGGTGGGCCGTAGCGACAATATGGAACCCTCCCTCAACGATGGCTGGGAAGTGGGGGTGAAGCTCAAACCCGCGGCCGGAATTGAAGGCCGGGTGGCGCTGTGGCAGCAGAAGGCCAACAACGAAGCGCAGCGCGTGTTGAATGGCTCATCCAACGATATGACTGCTGTCGGGGATACCCGCCGTCGCGGCCTCGACTTCCAGCTCTCCGCCATGTTGGGCGAGCAGTGGCGCCTGTGGGGCGGCCTGGCTTTCCAGCGGGCCATCATCACCCAGGCCGACCCCAATAATCCGGCTTCCCAGGGCAAGGAAATGAACCACGTGCCGCACCGCGTCTATTCCCTGGGGGTGGACTACCAGGCGACGCCGGACCTGAAACTGTCCCTGTCCGCCAACGGCCAGAGCAGCTACTACCTGGAACGCACCAACAGCACCGGCAAGTTTGGTGGCTATAACCTGATCAATCTGTCCGCTGCCTACCAACTGCGGCGCGACACGTCTCTGGAATTCATCGTGAAGAACCTGGCCGACCGCTATTACGAATACGTCTGGTATGACAGTACCGCTGGCGATCTGCATTCCCGGGGCGACGGCCGGGCCGCCTACGCCACCGTCAACATGAAGTTCTGAGGCCGGCCGGCGGTCCCCCTGGAGGCGGCATGAGGTCCTGGCGACGGCGCTGCCGGGCCTGGCTGCTGGCCCTGCACCAGTGGCTGGGCCTGAGCCTGGGCCTGCTGTTCTGCCTGCTCGGCCTCACTGGCTCCCTGCTGGTCTTCTATGTGGAAGGGGACCGGCTGCTCAACCCGGAACTGGTGGTGGCGCCGCCGCCATGCCAGTCTCCCGCCGATACTTCCTGCCAGCCCCAATCCCTGGACCGGATTTACGCCCTGCTCGAAGCGGCCCATGCCGGGCGCAACGGCGGCTGGCGCCTGGAACTGCCCATGGACCCCGGGCAGCCGCTGACGGCCCGCTACTACCAGCCCGAGGAGAAGGCCGGCCTGGGCTTCGCCCCCCTGCTAGTGACGGTGGACCCCTACCGCCTGCAGATCACCAGTCAGCGCTTCTGGGGCGACTTCGCCGCCACCTGGCTTTACGACCTCCATTTCACCCTGCTGCTGGACCGCAGCGGGCGCACCCTGCTCGGCGCCGCCTCCCTCCTGCTGTTGCTCCTGCTGGGGCTCGGCGTCTATCTCTGGTGGCCGTCCCCGGGGCGCCTGGGGGCGGCCCTGCGGCCGGGAGCAGGACGCAGCAGCCAGCGCCGCATCTACGACTGGCACGTCCTCGGCGGCATCTACGGCTTGCCCCTGTTGCTGCTGCTGACCCTGAGCGGCGCCATGCTGGAGCAGCCGGCCTGGTTCAAGCCCGTCCTTGCCCTGTTTTCGCCGGTGGATGCGCTGCCGGCCCCGGCGGCCGAATCCGGCGCCATCCTCATCGGTCCCCAGCAGGCCCTGGAGATCGCCCGCCAACACCTGCCCGGGGGTGAGGTGCGCTGGCTGGAGACGCCGCCGGCGGGCGGCGGCAACTACCGCCTGCGCATCTACCAGCCGGGGGACCCGAGCCGGCGCTTTCCCCACACCCTGATGTGGATCGACGCCGCCAGCGGCGAAGTCCTGGCCCTGCGCCGGCCGGAGCAGGGCAGCGCCGCCGACAGCCTTTTCAACTGGCTCCATCCCCTGCACAACGGCGAGGCCTTCGGCCTGCCCGGACGCCTGCTGACGGCCCTGGCCGGCCTGCTGCCCCTGCTGCTGTTCTACACTGGCCTGCGCCGCTGGCGGCAGAAGGTGGCAGCCCGGGCCGCCCGCCCCTGAGTCGCTGCCGCCGCTGCTTACCTCGGCCCGCCGCGGGGCGTACCATTGGGGGGTGAGCCTTGGCGGAGGAAAGTCTTGGAAGACCTGCTGTCGCTGTTGCTGGCCCTGATCCGGGGCGGCCTGGGGAATCTGGCGGCCTACCTGGCGGCCCATGTGCTGCTCTGTCTGCTGCCGGCCTTCTGCATTGCCGGGGCCATGGCGGCCCTCATTCCCAAGGAAACCATCACCCGCTTTCTCGGGCGGCAGACACCCAAGGCGGTCTCCTATCCGGCGGCGGCTGCCGCCGGTTCGGTGCTGGCGGTCTGCTCCTGCACCATCGTGCCCCTCTTTGCCGGCATCTACCGCAAGGGGGCTGGCCTCGGCCCGGCCACCACCTTCCTCTTCTTCGCGCCGGCGGCCAACATCCTGGCCCTGGTCTACACCGGCGGCATCATCGGCGTGGACCTGGCCGTGGCCCGGCTGCTGTTGTCCCTGACGTTCGCCATCGGCATCGGCCTGATCATGGCCCTGCTCTTTCGCGCCGACGACAGCGCCCGGGACCGGGCCACGGACGCCCTGTTCAGCGCCCAGGCCGCCGCCGGCCTGTCCCGGGGCGCCCTGGCCTTCCTCCTGGTGTGGATCGGCCTGCTCCTGGCCGGTACCCTGAAGGTCGGCCTGCTCACCGGCAGCCTGTGGCAGTTCGATCTGGCCTGGGCCGGCAGCGCCGACTGGCAGGCCCTGCTCGACCGCCTGGTGCCCTATGACGCCAGCCGCGGCGAGGAGGGCGTCTCCCTCCAGGGCGTGCTGCTCATCGGCCTGCTCGGCGGCATCGGCCTCAGCGCCCGCCTGGGCCTGGAGAACATCGAGGCCGGGGCCAACGGCTGGACCCGCCTGTGCCTCTCCCTGGTGGCCCTGACCCTGCTGGTGGCCGCCCTCTCGGTGCAGGCGGTGCCCGGCGGCCTGCGCCTGGGGCTGGGCGGCAAGTTCCTCGGCGTCGCCCTGGCTCTGGCCGTACTGACCTGGCTGGGCAGCCGCCACCTGACGGCGGAGGATCGCCGGGCCTGGCTGTGGGAGTCCTGGCGCTTCGTCAAACAGATATTCCCCCTGCTGGTGATCGGCGTCTTCGTCGTCGGCATGATCCGGGTGGTGCTGCGGCCGGAATGGATCGAGATGGTGGCCGGCAGCAACACCCTGCTGGGCAATCTGGCTGGCGTCGGCTTCGGCGTCTTCATGTACTTCCCCACCCTGGTGGAGGTGCCCATCGCCAAGATGTTCCTCGACCTGGGCATGCACCGGGGCCCCCTGCTGGCCTACCTGATGTCGGACCCGGAACTGTCCCTGCAGAGCATCCTCATCATCACCGCCATCATCGGCCGCACCAAGACCTGGACCTATGTGGGCCTGGTGGCCCTGTTCAGCGCTGCCGCCGGCCTCACCTACGGCGCCTGGGTGGATGGCGCCCCGCCCCTGCTGCTGGTCCTGGGCATCGGTGGCGCCATGGCCGGCCTGGGCCTGCTGCTGGCGGCGGCCAACCGTTTTTCTGCAAAAGGAGTGTGACCATGCTGACCATCAAAGTGCTCGGCCCCGGCTGTGCCAACTGCAAGAAACTGGAGGAGGTGGCGCGGCAGGCGGTGACCCTGGCCGGCGTCGAGGCGGAGGTGCTGAAGATTACCGACATGGGCGAGATCATTGCCCACGACGTGCTGCAGACGCCGGGCCTGGTGATCAACGGCAAGCTGGTGTCCTCCGGCCGCATTCCCACCGCCGGCACCGTGGCCGACTGGCTGCGGGCCGCCGGCTGAAGCTCCGCACCGCAACCCTCCGGCCCGGCGCCGGTCCAATCCGGCAGTGCAAGCGGAGCAAGGCCCATGTCCCAGCGTCTCGAACACGATACCTTCGGTCCCATCGCCGTGCCGGCGGAACGCCTGTGGGGCGCCCAGACCCAGCGTTCCCTGGAACACTTCGCCATTTCCAGCGAGACCATGCCGCCTGAACTGATCCGTGCCCTGGCCCTGGTCAAGCAGGCGGCGGCGCAAGTGAATGGTGAACTGGGTCTGTTGCCCCCGCCCGTGGCCGGGGCCATCGCGGCGGCGGCGGATGAGGTGCTGGCGGGTCGGCACCCGGCGGAATTTCCCCTTTCCGTGTGGCAGACCGGCTCCGGCACCCAGAGCAACATGAACATGAACGAGGTGCTGGCCAACCGGGCTTCGGAGCTGCTCGGCGGCCCCCGGGGCGAAGGGCGCCTGGTGCATCCCAATGACCAGGTGAACCTGGGCCAGTCCTCCAACGACATCTTTCCCACCGCCATCCACGTGGCGGCCACCCTGGCCGTGGACGGCCGCCTGCTGCCGGCCCTGGCGGAGTTGCGCCAGGCCCTGGCGGCCAAGGCGGAGGCATTCGCCGGTCTGATCAAGATCGGCCGCACCCACCTGCAGGACGCCACCCCCATCACCCTGGGGCAGGAGTTCTCCGGTTACGTCGCCCAGCTGGAGCAGGCGGAGCGCGGCATCCAGGCCTCCCTGCCCGGATTGCGGCAACTGGCGGCGGGCGGCACGGCGGTGGGCACGGGACTCAATACCCATGCGGAGTTCGGGGCACGGGTGGCGGAGAAGCTCGCCCGTGCTTGTTCCCAGCCCTTCGTGCCGGCAGCCAATCCCTTTGCCGCCCTGGCCGGCCACGAGGCCCTGCTCTTTGCCCACGGGGCCCTCAAGACCCTGGCCGGGGCCCTCATGAAAATCGCCAACGACCTGCGCTGGCTGGCCTCCGGCCCCCGCTCGGGCCTGGGGGAGATTGCCCTGCCGGAAAACGAGCCGGGCAGCTCCATCATGCCGGGCAAGGTGAACCCGACCCAGTGCGAAGCCCTCACCATGGTCTGCGCCCAGGTCTTCGGCAACGACGTGGCCATCAATATCGGCGGCGCCTCCGGCAATTTCGAGCTGAACGTGTTCAAGCCCCTGCTGGCCCACAACTTCCTGCAGAGCGCGCGCCTGCTGGGGGATGCCATGGAAAGCTTCAGCCGTCATTGCGTGGTGGGCATCGTGCCCAACCAGGAGCGCATGGATGAGCTGCTGGAACGCTCCCTCATGCTGGTCACCGCCCTGGCGCCCCACATCGGCTACGAACGGGCGGCGGCAGTGGCCAAGCAGGCCCACCGCGACGGCAGCACCCTGCGCCAGGCGGCCCTGGCCCTGGGCTACGTCACGGCCGAGGAGTTCGATGCCTGGGTGCGGCCCGAGGCCATGCTCGGGCCCCGGAGTTAGGGCTCAGGGATTGCTGCTGTAGCGTGCCGGCGGCTCGTCCAGGGAGAGGACCCATTCGGCCAGGGTCTGGGCTTCGGCCTCGCTCACCGGGTTGGCCGGCATGGAGAGTTCGCCCCAGTTGCCCTTGCCCCCGTCGCGGATTTTCTTCGCCAGCTGGGCCACCACGTCCGGCGTGTGGGGGTACTTCTTGGCGATCTCCTGGTAGGAAGGGCCGATGCGCTTGCTGTCCACCGTATGGCAGCCCAGGCAGCCGCGGAACACGGCGATTTCGGCACCCTTGGCCAGCTTGCCGCTGTCGCAGAAGGCGCGGGCGGCGGAAGCGCTGTTGTCGGCCGCCTGCACGGCACCCCAGGAAAGGACCAGGCCCATCGTCAGCAGCCGGTAAATCATGATGCAACCCCCTGTCTTGTTATTTGGCTCACACCGCTGCATTGCAGCATGGGGGCCAAGTTACGCCAAAAGGCAGAGGGGAAACCCTGAAATAGTTGGCATTTTTCGACAAATTGCGGGCAAAAAAAGGCCGGGAAGGCTGATGCCGACCCGGCCGAATGGAAGCCTCGTCAGAGGCTCTCAGGGAAGCATGAAGACGGCTTTTTCCCGGATGCGGATGTTGGAGCCATCCATGGCCTCGATCTCGAACATGATGGGGTTCGAGCCCTTCTTGCCCGCGTCGGGCTGGACCTGCAGGGAGGTCATGAGGGAGGTGGTGGTGGCTGCCGGCACGTCCACTTCGGCGGCGCCGCCCACTTCCAGGCCATCCAGGCCGGTGGCCTTGATGCGGTAGCGGTGGGCCTGCTCGTCGGTGTTCATGAAACGCAGGGTGAAGGTGTTTTCGATCAGGCCCATGTCCGTTTCCCGGGCCAGGGCGCCGCGGTCGCGGATGACGTCCACCTTGAGCGGGATGCGGTGGGCGATGAACCAGGCGGTAGTCAGGGTGATGGCGGCCAGGATCACGGAGTAGAGGAGGATGCGCGGCCGCACCACGTGGCCCAGAATCTCCTTCTTGGTGAGATGGCGGGCCATGGCGTTTTCGGTGGAGTAGCGGATCAGGCCCCGGGGGTAATTGACCTTGTCCATCACCTCGTCGCAGGCGTCGATACAGGCGGCGCAGCCGATGCACTCATATTGCAGGCCGTTGCGGATGTCGATGCCGGTGGGGCAGACCTGGACGCAGATGCCGCAATCCACGCACTCGCCCAGGCCCAGGGCCTTGGGATCGGCGCCCTTCTTGCGGGTGCCCCGGGGTTCGCCGCGCTCGGGATCGTAGGTGATGATCAGGGTGTCCGGGTCGAACATGACGCTCTGGAAGCGGGCGTAGGGGCACATGTACTTGCACACCTGCTCGCGCATGAAGCCGGCCATCATGTAGGTGAAGCCGCCGTAGAAGAAGGTCCAGAAGGTTTCCCAGGGGCCGAAGCTGAAGGTCTTCAGTTCCGTCAGCAGCTCGCTCATGGGGGTGAAGTAGCCCACCAGGGTGAAGCCGGTGAAGACGGAGAGGATCAGCCAGAGGGCGTGCTTGGTGGCCTTGATGCGGAGCTTGCGGGCGTCCATGGGCGCCTTCTCCAGCTTCATGCGGGCCGGGCGGTCGCCTTCGATCCAGTTTTCGATCCACATGAACACTTCCGTGTAGACCGTCTGGGGACAGGCGTAGCCGCAGAACAGGCGCCCGGCGACGGCGGTCACCAGGAACAGGCCGTAGGCCGAGATGATGAGCAGGATGGCCAGGTAGAAGACGTCCTGGGGCCACAGCACCAGGCCGAAGATGTAGAACTTGCGCTCCACCAGGTGGAACAGCACGGCCTGGCGGTCGTTCCACATCAGCCAGGGGGTGCCGTAGAACAGCAGCTGGGTGAACAGCACCAGGAAGATCCGCCAGTTGGCGAAGCGACCGTGGGCGGTGCGGGCGTGGATCGTCTTGTGCTTTTCGTAGAGGCTGCCGGTATCGCCGTTGTCGGGCTGCGGCTGCTCTGGGGCGTTAGCGCTCATGGATCATTTCCTCTCGGGCTTTAGTTATTTGGAGATACGGGCGACCGTTCACGCAGGACCGAACCGCCGCCCTGGCGATTGGCTGCAAGCATGGCCTCGGCCCGTTCGCCCATGGGCTGGGAACGGTCCTGGGCCATGAATTCGTCGCGGCTGATGCCGCAGAACAGGGGATTGCCCTGGCGCTCGTCGCCGATGCAGCTGACGCGGCGGCCGTCCCGGTCGTGGCCGGGGAAGACTAACAGTTCGTCGGGCAGGGGCAGCAGTTTTCGCGTGACACTGTCGTAATGGGTGCCGGCATTGCCGCCCGGTTCGCCGGTGGCGCCGCAGCTGCCGATGAGCAGGGCGTCGCCGGTCAGCAGGCGGTCTTCCCAGAGCAGGGTGATGCAGCCGGGGGTGTGGCCCGGGGTGGCCAGCACTTCCAGGTGCAGGTCGGCCAGGTCAAGGCTGTCGCCGTCGGCCAGCTGCCGGTCGGTGCCGCCGATGCCGCTGCACAGGCCGGCGGCGTAGAGGCAGCCGGTATGCCGGATCAGGGTGGGGGCGGCGGAAAGATGGTCGCTGTGCAGGTGGGTGTCCACCACGCAGGCCAGGTTCAGTTCCAGTTCGCCCAGCAGGCCCAGGTAGAGGGGCGACTGCTCGGCCACCGGGTCCACCAGCAGGGCTGCCCGACTGGCCCGGGAGCCGATCAGGTAGGTGTAGGTGGCGCTGCTGCTGTCCCGCAGCTGCCGGAAAATGAACACAAACGACTCCTGGTTGGAAAGTGGTGGAAACCGGAGTCTTGTCCCACGCCCGGGAGGGGAGGATGCCGTGTCGGAGAGGCTGCGGACGGGGCTTGAAACCGGTTTCCTGTCCATTCCATAACAAGAGCCGTGCCAGCCCCGGCGCCTGCCTGGAGTTTCCATTTAATCAATGGCTTGTGTTTTGTCCGGGGCTCGGGGCGGGCGCTTGCGGGCCATCGTCTGTCAAATATGGCGGCAAATAATTGCACAACTGACAGAATCGGCAGAAGATTCGCCCATGGATTATTCGGCCAGTCAGCTCAACGAGCTCATCTCCTTCCTCGACGGCCTGCCCGAGCCCCGCATCGTGATGGACGCGGATTACCGCATCGTCGCCGCCAACAAGGCCTACCGCCGGGAATACGCGGGCAGCGGCAGCGGCGGCGTCGCCTCCATCCTGGGGCGGCGCTGCTACGAGGTTTCCCACCACTTCACCGTGCCCTGCGACCAGGCCGGGGAATCCTGCCCCCTCAAGCTGTCCCAGGAGGAGGGCGCCTCCCGCCGCGTCCTGCACCTGCACCACACGCCCCGGGGCGAGGAGCACGTGGATGTGGAAACCACCCCGGTGCGGGACCAGGAAGGGCGCATCGTCTACTTCGTCGAAACCCTGCGCATGGTGCAGCAGGCCAGCAGCCGGCCCGCCGCCCAGGGCCTGGTGGGGCGCTCGCCGGCCTTCCAGCAGATGCTGGAAAAGGTGCTGCGGGTGGCGCCGGCCCAGGCCACGGTGCTGTTGCTGGGGGAGACCGGCACCGGCAAGGAACTGGTGGCCCAGGCGGTGCACGAGGCCAGCGGGCGGCGGGACAGTCCCTTCGTGGCGGTGGACTGCACCGGCCTCACCGAAAACCTGTTCGAGAGCGAACTGTTCGGCCACGAGAAGGGCGCCTTCACCGGCGCCGCCTTCCGCAAGCTGGGCCTGGTGGAGTCGGCCAGCGGCGGCACCCTGTTCCTGGACGAGATCGGCGAACTGCCGCCGGCCCTCCAGGTCAAGCTGCTGCGCCTGCTGGAAACCGGCACCTACCGCCGGGTCGGCGGCGTGGACACCCTGCGCGCCGACTTCCGCCTGGTGGCCGCCACCCACCGGGACCTGAAGGAAATGGTGCGCCAGGAGCGTTTCCGCCGCGACCTCTACTACCGGCTCAACACCTTTCCCATCCACACCCCGTCCCTGGCCGAACGGCGGGAGGACATTCCCCTGCTGGCCGCCTCCCTGCTGGAGCGGGTGGACCACCGGCCCGGCCGCCACTTCTCCGCCGAGGCCCTGGCCTGGCTGGCGGGCCGCAACTGGGAAGGCAACATCCGGGAGCTGCGCAACCTCATCGAACGGGCCACCCTGATGAGCGACGGCGAGGAAATCAGCGCCGCCAAGCTGGCCGAGGTGGCGGATGACGGCGGCGAGAGCAGGGCCCTGGCGGAGGGCGTGGGCGGCGGGGCGGACGACAGCTTCCGGGTGCCGGGCCCGCTGCCCCTGGCGCAACTGGAGCAGCGCTATCTGACCTGGCTGATGGCCCGCCCGGGCGCCGACGTGCGCACCCTGGCCCCGGCCCTGGGAGTCAGCGAACGGACCCTCTACCGCAAGCTGCGGCGGTGAGGGCTTGTTTTTAGCCACAGAGGGCACAGAGATCACAGAGGAAAGACAATGCCCCCATCACGCCTGGGGTGCATCAGGCCGTGCCGCCCAGGGTTTTTCCCCGCTGTGATTTGTGCGCCCCGAAGGAAGTCCCCTTGGGGGATGCCCTCTGTGGCCAGGGGGCTTTCCTCAAGGCCGTTCCGCCAGCAGCTTTTCCACCATGGCCCGCAGGCGGCCGGGGTCGGGCTTGCCGGGCAGGCGCTGGGCGATGCGGCCGCTGCGGTCGAGGAGGAAGGTCAGGGGCGGATTGGCACTGCCCAGGCCGAAGCCCCGGGCGGCGCTGCCGTCGTCCTGGGCGACGCGGAAGGGCAGGCTGTTGGCGTAGGCGTAGCTGGCCACCTGGCGCGGCTGGTCGTAAACCATGGCCACCGCCAGGGTCTCCAGGCCCCGGGCCTGGTAGCGGCGGTGCAGCTGGGCCAGTTCGGCAAGGGTGTGGTCGCAGTCGCCGCAGGTGGTGGCCCAGAACTGCAGGATCACCACCTTGCCGCGCAGCTGGGCCAGGCTGACGCCGGGGGCGCCCAGCACCTTCAGTTCGACCGCCGGGGCGGCCTGCCGCTTGCCGAGAAAGGTCAGCATGGCGCCGCTCATTGCGAGCACGGCGAGCAGCAGGATAAGCTTGTGGCCCCGGGACATCATCATCAGGAGCAGGCTATGGAATTGAACACGGTCATCAATCGCTTCGGCGGACGCTGCATTGTGGGCATTTTGACGGCCCTTGTCATCAGCATGCCGGCCGCCGCCCAGGTGAGCAACGGCGAGGCCGTCTCCGGCCTCAAGGAAGCCCTGACCCGGGGCGCCGAGGTGGCGGTGAGCCAGCTGGGCAAGACCGACGGCTTCCTCGGCAACGACAAGGTGCGCATTCCCCTGCCCGGCGCCCTGGAGGATGCCGCCGAGATGATGAAGAAATTCGGCGCCGGCAAGCAGGCCGACCAGCTGGTGGAAACCATGAACCGGGCGGCGGAGGCGGCGGTGGTGGAAGCCAAGCCCCTGCTGGTGAAGGCGGTCAAGGACATGAGCGTGAAGGACGCCCAGGGCATCCTTAGCGGCGGCGACGATGCGGCCACCCAGTATTTCAAGCGCAGCACCTCCGAGCCCCTGGCCAAAAAGTTCCTGCCCATCGTCAAGAAGGCCACGGCCAAGGTGCAGCTGGCGGACAAGTACAACCAGTTCGCCGGCAAGGCCGCCAAGTTTCACCTCATCGACGCCAAGGACGCCAACCTGGACGACTACGTCACGCGCAAGGCCCTGGACGGCCTCTACCTGATCATCGCCGAGCAGGAGAAGGCCATCCGCAAGGACCCCATCGGCACCGGCAGCAAGGTCATCGGCAAGGTCTTCGGCAGCCTGCTCAAGTAACCCGGCCCGGGAGCCAGGAAGGACGCGGCCTTCCGGCGGTGCATGCCGGAGAGTGGCGTCCCTCCTTCTTCCTGGCAATGCCTCCCGGCGCGGCGCAGGCCGCTCCGAAATGGACTAAAATCTGCCCCACCGAATCACCCGCGCCCCGCTCTGCCGGGGCGCGGCGTTTCTGCCCTGCCGAAAGCCTCCTGATCCCGTGTCCAGCCCCGTTCCCCTGCACAGCCTGAATCCGCCTCAGCGCGAAGCCATCTACTACCTGGACGGCCCCCTGCTCGTCCTGGCCGGCGCCGGCTCGGGCAAGACCCGGGTGATCACCCAGAAGATCGCCTACCTGATCCAGGAATGCGGCATGAACCCGGCCAACATCGCCGCCATCACCTTCACCAACAAGGCGGCCCGGGAAATGCAGGAACGGGTCGGCCAGCTGCTCCAGGGCGGCTCCACCGCCGGCCTCACCATCTGCACCTTCCACTCCCTCGGGGTGCGCATCCTGCGGGAGGAGGCCAAGGCCCTGGGCTACAAGCCCAAGTTCTCCATCTTCGACTCCACCGACTGCTACAGCATCTTCGCCGACCTCTCGGCCAGCGTGGACAAGGCCACCATCCGCAGCATCCAGTGGCTCGTCTCCGGCTGGAAGAACGCCATGAAGTCGCCGGACCAGGCCGCCGCCGAGGCCAAGAGCGAGATCGAGGTCCTCGCCGCCAAGGCCTACCGGGATTACGCCGCCACCCTCAAGGCCTACCAGGCGGTGGATTTCGACGACCTGATCCTGTTGCCGATGCAGCTCTTCCAGGAACACCCGAAGATCCGCGACAAGTGGCAGAACCGCCTGCGCTACCTGCTGGTGGACGAATACCAGGACACCAACGCCTGCCAGTACCAGCTGCTGAAGCTGCTGACCGGGCCCCGGGCCATGTTCACCGCCGTGGGCGACGACGATCAGGCCATCTACGGCTGGCGCGGCGCCGACGTGGAAAACCTGCGGGGCCTGCCGCGGGACTATCCCAACCTGAAGCTGATCATGCTGGAGCAGAACTACCGCTCCACCGCCCGCATCCTGCAGGCCGCCAACAACGTCATCGGCAACAACGAAAAGCTGTTCGAGAAAAAGCTGTGGTCCGACCTGGGCCACGGCGAGGCCATCCGCGGCACCGTCTGCCGCGACAACGAGCACGAGGCCGAGTCGGTGGTGATGAAGCTGCTGGCCGACAAGTTCGAGAAGCGCAGCAAGTTCTCCGACTACGCCATCCTCTACCGCTCCAACCACCAGGCCCGGCTGTTCGAAACCCACCTGCGCAACAACCGGGTGCCCTACGTCATGTCCGGCGGCACCAGCTTCTTCGAGAAGTCCGAGATCAAGGACGTCATCGCCTACCTGCGCCTGCTGGCCAACCAGGACGACGATCCCGCCTTCATCCGCGCCGTCACCACGCCCAAGCGGGGCGTCGGCGGCACCACCCTGGAAGCCCTCGGCACCTATGCCGGCGAACGCCACATCTCCCTCTTCGCCGCCGCCTTCGAGGAAGGCTTCGCCCAGCGCGTCAGCCACCGTCAGCTGGAGCCCCTGCTGCAGTTCTGCGAGTTCATCAACCGGGTCGAGCAGCGGGCCCTGCGGGAGCCCGCCGGCGAAGTGCTGAACGACATGCTCACCGCCATCGGCTACGAGGCCTGGCTCTACGACCACGAGGAGACCCGGGCCGCCGACAGCAAATGGGGCAACGTGCGGGAGTTTTCCCAGTGGCTGGCGGGCAAGGGCGAGAAGGACGAAAAGACCCTCATCGACCTGACCCAGACCATCGCCCTCATCAACATGCTGGACAAGCAGAACGAGGACAGCGAGTTCGACGCGGTGCAGCTGTCCACCCTGCACGCCGCCAAGGGCCTGGAATACAAGAACGTCTTCCTGGTGGGGGTGGAGGAGGGCATCCTGCCCCACAGCAGCTCGGTCGAGTCGGGCACGGTGGAGGAGGAACGGCGCCTGATGTACGTCGGCATCACCCGGGCACGCCAGCACCTGCACCTCTCCTGGTGCGAGAAGCGCAAGCAGGGCAAGGAAATGTATCCCTGCGAACCCTCCCGCTTCATCGCCGAAATGGGCAACGACCTGCGCATCAGCGGCGGCAAGGCGGCCGCCGAGCCGGACAAGGCCACCAGCAAGGCCCGCTTCGCCAACCTGCGCAACATGCTGGGCAGCGGCGAAAGCTGAGCCCGTCCCGTCTCTTTCCCTGTTCCTGCTCCCGGCCGCGTTACACGGCGTTACGGGGAGTTACCGTTCACCTGCAAACCGGAAGTTGGTGGTTGGCGTTATTGCCCTCA
>NZ_JBXAST010000047.1:0-26184 GCF_058809645.1 Azospira sp. MPR-E4
GGACGGCGGCGGGGCGGATCAGGGGGGCGTAGGCATCCTTGAACAGGGCCACGTCGGTGACCGCCAGGGCGCCCACGGTCTCGCCGTGGTAGCTGCCTTCCAGGCAAAGGAAATCGGTCTTCTCCGGCTGGCCCGTGTTGCGCCAGTAATGATGCGACATCTTCAGGGCGATCTCGGTGGCCGAGGCGCCGTCGGAGGCGTAGAAGGCATGGCCCAGGGCGCCGCCGGTAAGGGCGGAGAGGCGCTCGGAGAGCTGCACCACCGGCTCGTGGGTGAAGCCGGCCAGGATCACGTGCTCCAGGGTTTCCAGCTGGTCCCTGAGGGCGGCGTTGATGCGCGGGTTGCGGTGGCCGAAGAGATTTACCCACCAGGAACTGACCCCGTCCAGGTAACGGCGGCCGTCGAAGTCCGTCAGCCATACCCCCTCGCCGCTCTGGACGGGGATCAGGGGCAGTCCGTCGGCCGCCAGGTGGTGCTGCATCTGGGTGCACGGATGCCAGACAGCGGCAAGGCTGCGGTCCAGGAGGCGGCGGTTTGCGGACATGGGGCGTGGGCGGGATGGTGGGCAGGGATGGTGGACAGGTCGCGGCGCCGGGGCCACCACCTCAAGCCCGCCATTTTACCCGCCCCGGCAGGCCAGTGCCAAAAGCGATGCGCAAAGACGGCGACAAAATGGCTAGAATAGCCTGCGGCAGCCCCGCCGACCGAGGTGGGGAGGGGCCGACCTAAAACAATATCGCTGGCACAACTACGGGTTGAGAGGCGGGAGACATTCGATGAAAAACATGAAGCTGGGTTGGAAGCTTTTCCTGCTGGTGGCCCTGGCGGTCGCCGGCTTCCTCGTCAATTCCGGCCAGGGGCTGTTCCTGCTCAAGGAAAACCTGCTGGAAGACCGCAAGCTGAAGACCAAGAACGTGGTGGAAACGGCCCACGGCATCCTGGCCTACTACTACCGGGAGCAGCAGGCCGGCCGCCTCTCCGAGGAGGACGCGCGGCAGACCGCCGCCGCCGCCATCAAGGGCCTGCGTTACGAGGGCGAGGAATATTTTTTCCTCATGGACTTCAACGCCAACATCGTCATGCATCCCATCAAGCCGGAGATGGATGGCAAGAACTTCGCCGAGACCAAGGACCCCAAGGGCAACCGCCTGTTCTCGGAAATGTCCCGCATCGGCCGGGACGTGGGCCAGGGCTACTACGCCTATTTCTGGCCCAAGCCGGGCAAGAGCGAGCCGGTGGAGAAGATCTCCTACGTCAAGGCCTTCAAGGAATGGGGCTGGCTGGTGGGCTCGGGCATCTATATCGATGACGTGGATGCGGTCTTCTTCAAGGCCGCCACCACCCAGGGCAGCCTGGCCATCGGTGGCCTGATCCTGCTCATCGGTTTCTCCGTCTATCTGATGAAGACCATCGTCGGGCCGGTGCAGCGCATGCAGAAGGTGATGGAGGCCCTGGCCGAGGGCGACATGACGGTCCATGCCTCCTCCGACGCCAAGGATGAAATCGGCCTCATGCTGCAGGCGGCCGAACGCATGATCGACCGCACCCGCAAGGTCATCCAGGAGGTGCGGGTCAGCGCCGACGCCCTGGTCAATGCCTCGGACCAGGTCAGCGTCACCTCCCACAGCCTCTCCCAGTCCGCCTCCGAGCAGGCCGCCAGCGTCGAGGAGACCTCCGCCTCCATCGAGCAGATGTCGGCCAATATCGAGCACAACAAGGACAACGCCCACCTGACCCAGGACATGTCGGCCCGGGCCGCCAGCGATGCCCAGGTCGGCGGCAAGACCGTGGGCGCCACGGTGGAGGCCATGAAGCAGATCGCCGACAAGATCGGCATCGTGGACGAGATCGCCTACCAGACCAATCTGCTGGCCCTCAACGCCGCCATCGAGGCGGCCCGGGCCGGCGAGCACGGCAAGGGCTTCGCCGTGGTGGCCGGCGAGGTACGCAAGCTGGCCGAGCGTTCCCAGGCCGCCGCCCACGAGATCGGCGAGCTGGCCGGCAAGAGCGTGGAGCAGGCGGAAAACGCCGGGCGCCTGTTCCAGGACATGATGCCCAACATCGAAAAGACCGCCCAGCTGGTCAAGGAAATCGCCGCCTCCTCCGAGGAGCAGGCCATCGGCGCCGGCCAGATCAGCCAGGCCATCAGCCAGGTGAACCAGACCACCCAGCACAACGCCAGCGCCTCCGAGGAACTGGCGGCCACGGCCCAGGAACTCCATTCCCAGGCCGAGCGGCTGAAGCAGAACATCGCTTTCTTCCGCATTGACTGAGGTGGGGGAAGCTTAGCCACAGAGGGCACAGAGAACACAGAGAGTTGAAACGGCGGCCACGGGCCGCCGTTTTTTTTGCCCCCAGCTTTGCCACGGCGACGCCTTAACTCTGTGTTCTCTGTGCCCTCTGTGGCCCGCCTTTATGACCAGGCCTGAAACGCAGAAGGGACGCCATTCTCCACGGTGATGCGGTGAAGAGTGGCGTCCCTTCTGCCTGGTGAGGCAGGGCTTTGCGAAGTCCTACTGGTAGCGCAGGGCCTCGATGGGGTCCAGGCGGGCGGCCTTGCGGGCCGGGTAGTAGCCGAAGAAGATGCCGACCCCGGCGGCGACGCTGAAGGCGACGATGACCGAACTGCCGGAGATGATCACCGCGGTGCCGGTGAGCAGGTTGGTCAGCACGGCGCCGCCGATGCCCAGCAGCAGGCCGATGAGGCAGCCGGCGATGGAGATGACGATGGCCTCCAGCAGGAACTGGGTCAGGATGTCCTTCTCCCGGGCGCCGATGGCCATGCGGATGCCGATCTCCCGGGTCCGTTCGGTGACCGAGACCAGCATGATGTTCATGATGCCGATGCCGCCCACCAGCAGGGAGACGGAGGCGATGGCGCCCAGTAGCAGGGACATGATGCGGGTGGTCTCCGCCGCCGAATCGGCCACGGCGGTGAGGTTGCGCACGTTGAAGTCGTCGTCCTGGCCGGGGCGGATGCGGTGCCGCTGGCGCAGCAGGGCGTTCATGGAATTTTCCACCGCCGGCATCACCTCGGGCGCCGCGGCCTTGACCATGATGGCCCGCACCGAGCCCTGGAAGGGCGTACCGAAGAGCTTGCGCTGGGCCGTGGTGAGGGGAACGATGAGCACATCGTCCTGGTCCCGTCCGTCCAGGCTCTGGCCCTTGGGCGCCAGCACGCCGAGGATGAGGAAGGGGGCCTGGCCGATGCGCAGGGTCTTGCCCGTCGGGTTCTCGGCGCCGAACAGGTTCTGGGCCGCGGTCTTGCCGATCAGGGCCACCCGGGTCGAGGCCCGCAGGTCCGAATCGGTGAAGGGCGAGCCGTCCACCAGGGCCCAGGAGCGCACGTCCAGATAGGCCGGCGTGGTGCCGATGACGTAGGAATTCCAGTTGCTCGAGCCATACACCAGCTGGGCCGAACCCTGGTGCACCGGCGCCGCCGTTTCCACACCGTCCAGCTCGGTGATGGCTTCCGCATCGGTGACGGTCAGGGTGGGGGCGTTGCCGCTGCCGCTGCGCACGCCGCCGGCGTTGGTGAAGCCGGAGAGGACGATGAACAGGTTGCTGCCCATGGAGTTGATGGACTGGGCCACGGCGTACTGGGCGCCCTGGCCGATGGCCAGCATCAGCACCACGGCGCCGACGCCGATGACCATGCCGAGCATGGTGAGGAAGGTGCGCAGCCGGTTGGCGCCCATGGCGCGCCAGGCTTCGCCGAGCATGGCGGTCAGCATGGCTGGGTCTCCCCGGCGGGCAGGTCGTGGTGGGTCGGCGCATCGTGCACGATGCGGCCGTCGAGGAAGCGTACCTGGCGTTTGGCGTGCTGGGCGATATCCGGCTCGTGGGTGACCAGAACGATGGTGATGCCTTCCCGGTTCAGTTCCTCGAACAGGGCCATGATCTCCTCGCTGGTGTGGCTGTCCAGGTTGCCCGTGGGCTCGTCGGCCAGGATCAGGCGGGGCCGGTTCACCAGAGCCCGGGCGATGGCCACCCGCTGCTGCTGGCCGCCGGAGATGCGGTTGGGCAGGGATTTGGCGTACTGGCCCAGGCCCACCTTGGCCAGCAGTTCCCGGGCCCGCTGGCGCCGCTCTTCCTTGTCCACGCCGCAATAGACCAGGGGCAGGGCCACGTTGTCCTCCAGGCTCATGCGCGGCAGCAGGTTGAAGCCCTGGAAGACGAAGCCGATGGTGCGGTTGCGCAGCAGGGCGGTCTGGTCCTTGTCCAGGGCCGAGACGTGCTTGCCGTCGAGGATATAGTCGCCGCCGCTGGGCCGGTCCAGGCAGCCCAGGATGTTCATGAAGGTGGACTTGCCGGAGCCGGAGGGGCCCATGATGGCGACGAACTCGCCGGCATGGATGGCAAGGCTGACGCCCTTGAGCACCGGGAAGGGGCCCATGGGCGTGTCGTAGGCCTTGTCCAGGCCTGCCACCTCGATCACCGCCGCCGCGTCGGCGGAGGCCGTCGCAGCGCTCATCAGAACATCCTCATGCGCATGGTGCCGCCGCCGCTGCCGCCCGCATTGGCGCCGTCCGGCAGGTTCTCGCCGACGATCACCTGGTCCCCCGCATTGAGTTCGCCGCCGACGATTTCCGTGTTGCGGTTGTCGGTGATGCCCAGGCTGACGCTGACCGGCACCACTTCGCCGCCGCGCAGCACATGGACGGTGCCGCTGGCGCTGTCCCGCTTGCGCTGGCGCTCGCCGGCACCCTTGCCGTTGCCGGGGCCGGCTGCTCCCGGCGGGCTGCCGGCCGGGGCGCCATTGGCGGCGGCATTGCTGGCGGCATTCGGGGCCGGCTTCTGGCCGCCGTTGGTCTTGTAGCGTAGGGCCGCGTTGGGCACCAGCAGCACCTCGCTGCGCTTGGCCACGGCGATGTTCACATAGGCGGTCATGCCCGGCAGGAGTATCTGCTCCGGGTTGTCCACCACCACCACCACGTTGTAGGTGACCACGTTCTGCTGGGTGGTGGGGTTGAGCCGCACCTGCTTCACCTCGCCCTTGAACTGGCGGTTGGGGAAGGCATCCACATTGAACTTCACCGGCTGGCCCACCTTGATGTTGCCGATGTCGGCCTCGGCGAAGCTGGTGTAGATCTGCATGGCCGTCAGATCCTGGGCGATCTTGAACAGGGTGGGGGTCTGGAAGCTGGCGGCCACGGTCTGGCCCACGTCGATCTGCCGGTCCACCACCACGCCGGAAACCGGGGAGCGGATCACCGAGTAGCCCAGGTTGGCCCGGTCCTTGTCGTTGGCCGCCTTGTACTGGTTGAGCTGGGCCTGGGCGCTGCGGCGGGCCTGCACCGCCTGGTCCAGTTCCTGGCGGCTGACGTATTCCTGGGCGAAGAGGGACTTCATGCGTTCCTCGCTGGCGATGGCCAGGTCCAGGGAGGCCCTGGCGCTGGCGATGTTGGCATCGCTCTGGTGTACCTGGGCGGAATAGAGGGAGTCGTCCAGCTCGGCCAATATCTGGCCCTGCTTCACCTGGTCGTTGAAATCCACGTAGAGCTTTTTCACCGTGCCGGAAACCTGGGTACCCACGTTGACCAGGGTCACCGGGTTGAGGGTACCGTTGGCCGAGACGCTCTGGGTCAGTTCCCCCTTTTCCAGGGTCTGCAGCTTGTAGCGCTGTTCCAGGCCCGGGGCGGTGAGCTTCTGGTAGGCGACGTAGCCGCCGCCGGCGAGGAGCAGGGCGGCCAGAATCAGGACGACGGTTTTCTTCTGGGGGCGTTTCATGATCAGTTGGAGCCTTGGATGGGGCCGCTGGCGGCGGGCTGGCCGGCATTGGCGGTGGCTGCGTCGGGGAGGCTTTGCAGCAGGGAAATGTCCAGGTTGCCCATGGACTGGGCCAGGGTGGCGCGGGAGACGTTCCACTCGAAGGTGGCCTGGACCCGCTGCTGGCGGGCCGCCGCCAGGGCGCTCTGGGCGTTGAGGACGTCCAGGATGCTGCCCAGGCCGGCCTTGTAGCGGCCCAGGGCGACCTTTTCCGCCGCCTCGGCGGAGACCAGGAGGTCGGCGGTGGTCTGCAGGGACTGGCCGGCGGTGATGAGGCCCTGATAGGCCTTCCACACGTCCAGGGCCACCTGCTGGCGGATGCGTTCCCGCTGGGCTTCCCGGGCTTCCTTCAGGGATTCGGCGTTGCGCACCTTGTAGGTGGTGGAAAAACCGGTGAACAGGGGCACGTTGAGGGTGACGCCGATGCTCGAGGTATTGCTGACGTTGCCGCCCAGATCCTGGTAGGCCGGGCCGGCGCTGAGGGACAGGGTGGGCAGGCCGGCGGCGCGCACCGCCTCCACATTGGCCTGGGCCGCCTGGTACTGGGCCTCCGCCGCCACCAGGTCGGGCCGGCGGCGCCGGGCTTCCGCCACCAGGGCGTCCACATCCGCCGTGAATTCCCGGGTCGGGGCGACCACCGGCGTGGCGGGCACCAGGGCCGGCGGACGGTGGGCCTCGCCGCCGATGACGTTGGCCAGGGTGCCCTGGGCATTCTTGAAATCCCGGTCAGCCTGGATGCGCTTGAGGGAGGCCTGGGAGTAGGCGGTCTGGGCCTGCAGCCGGTCCGCCGGGGTGGCGGAGCCCACCTTGTAGCGGGCATCGGCGGCGTTGAAGCTTTCCAGGCTGGCCCGTTCCGATTCCCGGGCGGCCACCAGGGCCGCCTCGGTGGCCTGGACCTGGTAGTAGGCCTGCAGGGCGGCGAGGAACACGGCCTGCACCGTGCTGTCCTGGGTGGCGGCCGCGGCGGCCAGCAACTGCCGCGCATTCTCCAGGGTGGCGGCCCGGGCGCCGAAGTCGAACAGCAGGTAGGAAAGTGTCAGGCCGGCATTTTTCTGGGTGTAGCTCTCCGGCTTGCGGCTGTCGTTGCGGTTGCGGCTCTGGCCGGCGCTGAGGCTGAGGCCGGGCAGGTAGGCCGCCTGGGCCACGCCCACCAGGGCCGCCTGGGCCCGGGCGTTGGCCCACACTTCCCGGGTCTGGGGATTGTGGCAGAGGGCCCGCTCCACCACCTCGGTGAGGGACAGGGGGCCGCTGACCGGCTGCTCGGGGCAGGGATTGGCGCCCTGGCCCTCGCTGCCGCCGAGGGCCGGTCGGGGCGGCGCCAGGGCATCGCTGCCCAGGGGGTCCAGGGCCAGGGTCGGGGCGGCGGCCAGGGCCGCGGCGAACGCCAGGGCCAGGGGAAGGGGGGCGAAAGCGGAGCGGGCAGGTGCCGTCACGGGCATGGTTGCGGGTTTCATCGGGGCGCGGCCGAAGCCTTAGGAATTTTGAGCCGAAGTATAGCGGGCCCCTGGGCCGTACCGGGACGGCAAGTTGTTACCGGATGTTGCATCGGCCCCCGTCCGGCCATCCTGCCGGGCAGGGGCGTGGCGGCCTCAATCGGCCAGTTCGATCTGGCCGGAAATGTTCACCGTGACGGCCGAGTCGCCGCCTTCCAGGGGCATGGGAACGGCCTCGGCGGCCATCAGGGCACTCTTCATGCGCGGATAGACGGGGGGGCGGCCGCCGCTGCTGCCGACGCTGAGCTGCTTGATGCGCCAGGATTTGCCCAGGGTGTCGCCCACCAGCTTGGCCCGGGCCTTGAAGGCGGCGATGGCCTCCACGGTGGCTTCATCCTCGGCCTTCTTCTGGGTTTCCGGGGTTGGCATGAACTGCACGCCGCCCACGCCCATGGTGGCCTGCAGCTTGCCCAGCAGCTCGGAGAGGGCGGCGGCGTCCCGGGCTTCCAGGGCGATGTCGGAGCGCATGCGCCAGGACTCGATGCGCCCGCTCTTGCCGTAAACCGGATAGGTGTGGGTGCCGCCGCTGCGCACCTTGACGTCCTTGTAGGCCTTGGCGGTACGCAGGCCTTCGGCGATCTGGGTGTTCACCTTCTGCGCCAGGTCGGCGGTGGTGGGGCCGCTGGCTTCGGCGAAGACGCTGGCCAGGACCAGGTCGTTGGGGGCGCTGCGGCTGGCGCTGGCGGAAAGGTCCACCGTGGTGCCGGCCTGGGCGGCAGCGGCGAGGCCGAGGGCGAGCAGGGCGAAGCTGAGGCGGGAGGTCGGGCGGGAGGGATGCATGGCTTTCCTTTCGACGGCAAAGAGAGGCTGACCCGGGCAGGCGAATGAAGGTTCCGTCAATGCCGGATGAATAGCGATGCCGCCGGCCCGGTGCAATTGGCCATTCTAACGCCGCCGCCGGCCCTCCCGGACATTTGTTCGGTCGCTGGCACGGCCCTTCAAGCTCGGCTAGAATCGGCTCACCTCGGGCAAGGTCCTTGAGGCGTCTTTGAGGAGACAGCAATGCTGAAACCTGGTCAGGCTGCGCCGGAGTTTGCGCTTCCGGATGCAGACATGGAGCTGGTGGAGCTTGCGGCATACAAGGGCAAGCGCCACATCATTCTCTTCTTCTACCCCAGAGACGACACCCCGGGCTGCACCCTGGAGGCCACGGACTTTTCCGATCACGAGGACGAGTTCGAGCGCCGGGACTGCACCCTGCTCGGCATCAGCCGGGACGACTGTCTGCGTCACGCCGCGTTCCGCGACAAGCACGGCATTTCCGTGCGCCTGTTGTCGGACGAGGAGGGCCAGGTCTGCCGTCGTTACGGGGTGTGGCAGGCGAAGGAAGTGGACGGCGTGAAAAAGCACGGCATCCTCCGCTCCACCTTCGTCATCGACAAACAGGGCCTTGTTCGCCACGCCTTCTACGGCGTCAACGCCAAGGGCCATGCGCTGGAAATGCTGCGCCTGGCCAAGGAACTTTAGGAAATTCCCCATGCAAGTAGCTAAGAATACCGTCGTCACCCTGGACTACAACGTCACCGATCCGGACGGCGTCCTGGTGGATGCGGGCAAGGATCCGCTGGTCTACATCCACGGCGGTTACGACGATATCTTCCCCAAGATCGAAGAGGCCCTGCAGGGCAAGAGCGTGGGCGAAACCGTCAAGGTCAAGCTGCAGCCGGACGACGCTTTCGGCGAATACGATTCCGAACTGGTGCAGATGGAGCCCCGGGAGAATTTCCCCGAGACCCTGGAAGTGGGCATGCAGTTCGAAGGTGCCCCCGAAGGCAGCGACGACGATGACTTCATCCTCTACCGCGTCACCGACATCGCCGACGGCAAGGTGGTCCTGGACGGCAACCATCCCCTGGCCGGTACCGCCCTGGTGTTCACCTGCACCGTCACCGCCGTGCGCCCCGCCAGCGCCACCGAGCTGGAACACGGTCACGTGCACGACGACGGCGAGTGCGACGACGAGTAATCCCGTCCCGCTTCCGTGCCGTGAAAGGGCCCTGCTGCTGCAGGGCCTTTTTTCATGGGGCGCCGGTCATGCCGTTTGCTTAGCTCGGGGGGCTGGTCTATAGTCCCGAGCCAGTTGCCGCGTTGCACTCAAATCATTGACAGGCCCGGGCCACGGGCCGTTTCAGGGAGAACTCCATGCACGATTCCGCAGCCAATGCCATGGTGGGATTGGGCTTCATCGTTGTCGGTCTGGTCCTGCTGCTCGCCATCGGCGTCATCGTCGCCATGGTCTTCTATCTGCTCAACCTGCAGCGCTGCCTGGATGCCACCCGTCCCGAATTCCGCCCGGCCATTCCCTCGGCCCTGGTGTGGCTGACCCTGATCCCCGCCATCGGCTTCATCGTCTGGCTGGCTGCGGTGGTGATCCTCTCCAGCGCCCTCAAGCGGGAGGGCGAGGTGCGGCAGACCCAGGCCTTCGGCGACGGCGGCCTGACCGTGGGCCTCATCAGCTGCATCTTCGGCCTGCTTTCGCCCATTCCCTTCCTCGGCCTGCTGTTCGGCCTGGTCAGCCTGGTGTGCTGGATCATCCACTGGAACAAGGTGTCCACCTACCGCCGCCTGCTGGCCGGCGAGGCGTCCCAGCCTGGGGCTGGCCGCGTCGAGCCCGCCGTGGCGTCGCCGGTGGCCACCCTGCCGCCGGTGGCACCGGCACCTGCCGCTCCTGCTGCCGTTGCCGAGGCAATGCCGGGCAGCGATGCCACCCTGGTTTCCCGGCCGGAGCCGGTGGCCTGCCTGCGCTGCATTGCCGGCCCCCTGCAGGGTCAGGAATTTCCCGTGGGCCAGGGCCTCATGCTGGGACGCTCGGTGGAGGCCAGCGTGGTCATCGGCGATCCCCACGTTTCCAACCGCCACGCCTGGGTTGGCCCCATCGGCGGCAAGCTGCTGCTGCGGGACAACCAGTCCACCAACGGCACCTTCCACAACGGCAACATGGCCCAGCGCGTGGGCGAGGTGACCCTGCAGGACGGGGATGTGGTGATTCTGGGCGACCAGGGCAAGGTGCGCTTCCAGGTCTTCTACCGCTGATTCCGGCTTCATGAAAAAAAACGGCAGCCCTGGGGCTGCCGTTTTTTTGGGGGGGGCGGAAGGCCGGACTTCAGGCCAGCTGCTGGGCTACCCACAGGTAAAGGGGAATGCCGAAGAGCACGTTGAAGGGGAAGGTGAGGGCCAGGGCCGCCGCGATACCCAGGGCCGGGTTGGCTTCCGGCACCGCCAGGCGCATGGCCGTCGGTGCGGCGATGTAGGAGGCGGAGGCCGCCAGGGTCATGAGCAGCACGGTCCCGCCCACGGACAGCCCCATCCAGCTGGCGGCCAGCCAGCCCAGGGCGGCGTTGCCCAGGGGCAGGGCGATGCCGCAGGCCACCAGGAAGAACCCGGCCTTGCGCAGGTCCCCCAGGCGGGAGGCCGCCACCAGCCCCATTTCCAGGAGGAACAGGCACAGGGCGCCCTTGAAGAGGTCGGTGAAGAGGGGCTTCAGGGGCTCGGTGCCGTGGGGGCCGGCCGCCCAGCCGATGAGGATGCCGCCCAGGAGCAGCAGCACGCTCTTGTTGGCAAAGACTTCATGGATCAGCTTGCGCCAGTCCGGGCGCTCTTCGCCGCCAAGCCGGGCCAGCACGGTGGCCACCAGGATGGCGGGCGCCTCCATGAGGGCGGCCAGCAGGGCCAGATGGCCTTCGTAGGCCACCCCACGGCTGGCCAGTACGGTGGTGCCGACGGCAAAGGTGACGACGCTGATGGAGCCGTAATGGGCGGCCAGGGAGGCCGCATCGAAGCGGTTGAAGCGCAGGCGGAAGAGGGGGAAGGCGAAGAGGGGGATGAGGGCTCCCAGGCCGATGGCCAGGGCGGCATGGGTCAGCAGGGCCGGGTCGCTGCTATGGGCGATTTCGCTGCCGCCCTTGAGGCCGATGGCCAGCAGCAGGTAGATGGAGAGGGCCTCGAAAACCGCAGTCGGCAGCTTCAGCTCGCTGCGGGCCAGGCTGGCGACAGCGCCGAGGGCGAAGAAAAAGGGGACGGCATCAAGCACGAACAGACTCCGTTTGTTTTGGTGTGGCGCATTCTGAGTCTTTTCATGTATTTGTAAAAATCATATATTTCTAAATATTGCATAGATAAATATCAATATATGTATCGGCTTGGCGGCTCCCTGCACCTGACCCTCCATCAACTGCGCCTGCTGCTGGCCACTGCCCAGGAAGGGAGCGTTTCCCGGGCGGCGGAGCGCCTGCACCTGACCCAGCCCACCCTCTCGGCCCAGCTCAAGCAGCTGGCCGAGCAGGTCGGCCTGCCCCTGCACGAGCGGGTGGGACGCCGGCTGCACCTGACGGAAGCGGGGCGCCTGGTGGCGGCCGCCGCCGCCCGGGTGGCGGAGGAGCTGGGGCAGCTGGAAAACGAGCTGGCCGTGCTGCGGGGCGACCAGGGGGGGCGGCTGCGGCTGGCAGTGGTCAGTACCGCCGAAGCCTTCATTCCCCGCCTGCTGGGGGAGTTCCGCAAGGTCCGGCCGGCGGTGGAAGTGTCCCTGGTGGTCCTGAACCGGCAGGCGGTGGTCGGCCGGCTGCTGGAGAACCAGGACGACCTGTATATCATGACCAAGCCGCCGGCGGAGACGCCGGTGAGCGCCGTTCCCTTCCTGACCAATCCGCTGGTGGTGGTGGCGGCGGCCGACCATCCCCTGGCCAAGCGCAAGCAGGTGGCGGCAGGGGCCCTGGCCGATGCGGAATTCGTGCTGCGGGAACCGGGCAGCGGCACCCGGCTGGCGGCTGAGGAGTTCTTTGCCGCCAGGGGCGTGCAGCTGCGGCCCCGGCTGGAGCTGGGCAGCAACGAGGCGGTGCGTCAGGCGGTGGCGGGGGGGCTGGGCCTGTCCGTGCTGTCGGCCCACGCCCTGGGGCCCCATCCGGAAGAACTGGGGATCGCCGTGCTGCCGGTGCGGGGCACGCCCATTCCGGCCCGCTGGCAGGTGGTGGCGCCGGCAGGCAAGCGCCTGACGCCCCTGGCCCAGGCCTTCCTGGACTATCTGCAGGAACGGGCTCCCCGGCTCGAGGCCGAGGCGGGCCAGCGTCTGGCCCTGGCGGTGGCAGGGGCTATTCCCGGTCGTTGAAGCGTGCGGCCTTCACCGGCTTGAGCAGGAAGCGGGCCGGGTCTAGGGCGTCCGCCAGGTCCCCTTCCAGGGGCAGGGGATCGCCGGCCATCTGGCTGGCCAGGAATTCGCCGGCCCAGGCGGACCAGACGAAGCCCCGGGCGCCGAAGCCGCTGGCCAGCCACAGGCCGGGGCGGCGCGGCAGGGTCTGCAGGCGGGCGCCGGTTGCCGGGGCGGTGTTTTCCGGCAGGGGGCCGAGCATGGGCAGGCGGTCCGGGGAAATGGGGCGGAAGCCCACCCGGCTGCCCAGGTCTGCCGCTGCCAGGTCCTTGGCGAAACCGGGCAGGATGAAATTGAGCTTGGCCAGGTTGTCCTGCTGCTCTTCCAGGCGCGGCTGGGGGTCTTCATCCCCGGCCAGGAAGGAAGCGCCGCAGACCCGCAGGCCGTCCAGGGCCGGCGTCACGTAGCCGAGGCGGCACACCACCATGTCGAGGGGCGGCGTGGCTGTCTCCGGCACCAGGGTGGCCTGGCCCCGGGCGCTGCGCAGGGGCAGCCAGTCGCAGCCCCCCAGGCGCCTGGCGTCGGCGGCATTGGCCAGCACCACCTGGTCGGCCTCAGCCAGCAGGGTACCGTCGGCGGCGTAGGCGGCCCAGCCGTCGGCGCCGGCCTGCAGTTTTTCCACCCGCTGGCTGTAGCGTTGCTCGATGGCCGGATGGGCCTGCAGGTTGGCCTGGCACAGGCTGGGGGGCATGCCCCAGCCGCCGCCGGGGAAATGCCAGCCGCCCACCGATACCGGCCAGCCGATGAGGCGGGAGGCCTCGGCCGCGTCCACGTAACGGAACAGCTCGGGGGCGGCGAAGGTTTCGGCCACCTGGCGCTGGGTGGCTTCGTGGGTCTTGTCCCGGGCCAGGTGCAGGACGCCGCTGGCGCCCCAGCGCACCGGCAGGCCGGCGGCGGAGAGGGCCAGCAGGTGGCGGCGGGTGTACAGGAAGGCGCTGCGGGTAAGGCGGGAGAGGCGGTTGTCGTCCAGGCTGGGCAGGGGGCGCAGGACCCCGACCCGGTTGCCGGAGGCGCCGCAGCCGGGGCCCTCGGCCTGATCCAGCAGAGTCACCTGGTAGCCCCGCTCCGCCAGGCGGTGGGCCGTGGAGGTGCCGGCGAAACCGGCGCCGATGACCAGGATGCGCTTGCCCGGCATCACCGTCCGGCGCACGCCCGGGCCCCGGTACTGGCCCTGCAGCATGTCCCGCTTGCTGCCGAAACCGGGGGCCTTGTCGCTGACGAAACCGACGGCCTGCAAGCCTTCGCGCACCCCGGCGGCCACCGACCAGGTGGCCAGGGTGGCGCCGGCGGCGGCGCAGCGGGCCAGGCCGCGGAAGACGAAGGGGGACCACAGGTCCGGATTCTTGGCCGGGGCGAAACCGTCCAGGTAGAAGGCGTCGGCGGCCAGCCGCAACTGGGGCAGCAGGCTCTGGGCGTCGCCGAAGAAAAGGGTCAGGCTGACCCGGCCGCCGGCGAAATGCAGGCGGTGCACGCCGGGGGTGAGTAGGGGCCACTGGGCCCGCAGCTCGGCCGCCAGGTCTGCCAGCTCGGGATGGGCGGCGTGCAGTTCGCCCAGGTCGGCGGCGCTGAAGGGATGCTTTTCCAGGGAGACGAAATGCAGGCGCCGGCAGGCGGCCGGATCGTCCCGCCAGGCGGCCCAGGTGGCGAGGAAATTGAGACCGATGCCGAAGCCGGTCTCGACGATGGTGAAGCTTTCCCGCTGCTGCCAGCGCCGGGGCAGGCCGTTGCCGGCGAGGAAGACGTGGCGGGCCTGGCCCAGGGCCCCGGCGGCGGTGTGGTAGATGTCGTCGTAGTCCGGCGAGTAGGGCACGCCGGCGTCGTTGCGGCAGAGGCGGGCGGGAACGAGGGGCCGGTAGGCGTCGGGATTGGCGTCGGCGACTGAATGGGGGGCAGGGGAGGCGGGCGTGCTCATGGGGGCGGATTGTCGCACGCCCCCATGGGGCCGTTAAGCCCGGGCTTCAGTCGGCGCTGCGCAGGATGCCGTCGCTGACCTTGACCCGGTCGCCCTGGCGCCAGGCCGGAGGATTGGCCTCGGTGAAGCGCTGGGTGGTGCCGTCGTCGAAGCGCACCGTGATCTGGTATTCCATGTTGCTGCGGGCGTTCTTTTCCACCTGGTGCCCGGCGTAGGCGCCACCGGCGGCACCGAGGACGGCCATGGCGGTGCGGCCCTTGCCGCCCCCCACCTGGTTGCCCAGGAGACCGCCGAGGACGCCGCCGGCGACGGCGCCCAGGCCCGTGCCTTCACCGGGCTTCTTCACTTCCATGATGCTTTCGATGACGCCGCAGTCCTTGCATACAGGTGCCGCCGCCTTGGCCGGCACGGCTTCGCCTTGGGCCACGGTGGCAGCTGCCGGCTGTTCCTTGGTCACGGGCTTGGCCCGCTTGACGCTTTCCTTGGGCTTGCTGGCGGCCACCGGCGTCGCCGTCTTGGCGGCGGCCGGGGGGGCGGCTTCAGCCGGGGGCGTGGTGGTGGCCGGGGCTGCGATCGTTGCCGGGGCAGGTTCTGCGGCGGCCATGGTGGCACTGGGCGTTTCCGCCGGCTTGTTTTGGCCTGGGGCCGGCAGGATGCCGGTGAGGACGCCGACACCGGCCAGGCTGAGGGCGGTGACGGAAACGGCGGCGATCTTGATCAGGGGGTGGAGGGCTTTGACTTCCATGGCGTTGCTCCGGGGGCGAATGAGGGATTCCATGGCTATTAGAACGCCTTGCCCGGCCTTTTGCCGACCGGGGAAACAGATTGTTACCTTTGTTAATGCTTCTTGCCGCAAGGGGAGGGCGGTGTGCCCCAAGGCCGGTTTTTCGGCGTAGATACAATCGATTCGCTTTCCCTGGGGGCTTCAAGCCGATAAAATCCACCCTTCATAAAAAGGGGCCTGGGGGCTCCTTGCCATAGAGCATCGAACAACAAGAAACGTTCAGGGGTGGTGTGCATGCCTTTCAAGGCGCGTCTTTCTGCGCTGCTGGCGCTGGCTTCGTGCAGCGCCGCCTGTTTGCTCCAGGAACCGGCCCGTGCGGCCGGGGATGAGCCCGTGGCGGCCGAGCTGGCCAGCCTGTCCACCCTTTCCATCGAAGAGCTGCTGCGTACGGAAGTCAGCTCCGTGCTCAAGCACCCTTCCGAACTGGCCCAGGCGCCGGCTGCCACCACCGTGCTGCGGCGGGAGGACATCCAGCGCCTCGGCGCCACCACCCTGCCGGACCTGCTGCGCACCGTGCCCGGCCTGCACGTGGCCCAGATCGACGGCAACAAGTGGGGCGTCTCCGCCCGGGGCTTCAACGGCTTTTTCGGCGGCAAGCTGCTGGTGTTGATCGACGGCCGCAGCATCTACAACTCCATCTATTCCGGCGTTTTCTGGGACGCCTACGACATCGCCCTCGACGACATCGCCCGCATCGAGGTGGTGCGGGGGCCGGGGGCCGCCCTGTGGGGCGCCAACGCAGTCAATGGGGTGATCAACATCGTCACCCGCTCCGCCCACGAGACCCAGGGCGGCCAGGCGACCCTGGCGGTGGGTAACGTGGAAAAGGGCATGGCCAACGTGCGCTGGGGCAGCACCACGGAGGAGGGCGGTGCCTGGCGCCTCTACGCCCGCAGCCGCAGCCGGGACGACCACCAGTCCCTCACCGGCAGCGGTGCCGGCGACACCTGGCGCGCCGACCGCATCGGCTTCCGCGCCGACAGCGCCGCCGGCAGCGACACCTGGATGGTCAACGGCGAGGCCTACCAGGGACATAGCGGCGGTGCTCCCTATCCCCTGTCCACGGCCAACGACATTTCCGGCCAGCACCTGCTGGGCCGTCTCAGCCGCCGCCTGGGCGATGGCTCCCAGTTGCAGGTGCAGTCCTATGTGGACCACTCCTGGCGCCGGGAGCCCTCTTCCGGCGCGGTGCTGGAAGAGACCGTGGCGGACGTGGATCTGCAGCACACGGTCAACCTGAGCCCGGCCCACCGGCTGGTGTGGGGCGGCGGCTGGCGCCAGTACCGTTTCGACTCGGTGAGCTCGGCCAAGCTCTCCTTCAGCCCGGTCAGTTCCCAGCGCACCGTCACCAACCTGTTTGTCCAGGACGAGTGGACCGTCATCCCGGAAACCCTGCAGATCATCGCCGGGGCCAAGCTGGAGCGGGTTCCCGACCACGGCAGCGAATGGCAGCCCAACCTGCGGGTGGTGTGGAACGCCGCCGCCGGCCACACCCTGTGGGCCGGCACGGCCCGGGCGGTGCGTTCCCCCAACCAGGTGGATACGGCCATCCGCTTCAACGGCCCCGGAGTCGGGCCTCTGCCGGCCGTCGGCAATCCGGCCTTCCGCCCGGAGCGGCTGCGCAGCCTGGAGGCCGGCTGGCGGGCCCAGCTGACGCCGAACCTGAGCAGCGATGTGTCGGTCTATCAGAATCATTACAAGGACCTGCAGACCATCGAGTTCGATGGCGCCAGTTCCATGATGTACTTCAACAATGCCCAGGGCCGCACCCGGGGCCTGGAATGGGCGCTGGACTGGCAGGCGGCGGCCCACTGGCAGCTGCGCGGCGGCTTCACCCTGTACCGGGAGGCCCTGGACTACAGCAGCCGGCCCGCCGGCCCGGCCCTGATCTCCTTCCAGGGCGGCTTTCCCCGGGAGCAGCTGTTCATCCGCTCCCTCTGGGACCTGTCCCGCAACCAGCGCCTGGACCTGACCTGGCGCGGCGTCGGCCCCATGGACCAGCGCGGCGTCGCCGGCTACGGCACCTTTGACCTGCGCTGGACCCGGCGCCTGGACCGGCGCAGCGAAGTCTCCCTGATCGGACGCAATCTCCTGGGGCCCAAGCACCGGGAATTCGGCGACCAGCCCTTCTTCCAGGAAACCGTGTTGCGCCGGGAACTCAGCGTCGTGCTGAGCTGGGGCTTCTGACGTGAGGCGTTGCCTGCTGCTGCTCTGCTGCTGGCCCCTGTGGGCGCTGGCCAACCCGCCCTCGGAGGCGGCGGTGAAGGCGGCCCTGGTAGCCAATCTGGCCAACTACGCGGAGTGGGGCGAGGGCAACTGGTCGGTCAAACACACCCTGATCTGCGTCGCCGGCCGGGGGGCGGTGGTCGATTCCCTGCTCGCCCTGGACAGCCAGACCCTGCTCGGGCGGCGCATCGGCGTCTCTCCCCGCAGCCGCGCGGCCGAGGCCCGGGACTGCCAGGTGCTGTTCCTCGGCGACGCCCCCGGGCGCAGCCAGGGGGACTGGGACCTGGAGTGGACCCAGGCCCTGGCGACGGCGCCGGTGCTGACGGTGTGCGAAGGCGAGGACCTGGTCAGCCAGGGCTGCATGGTGGGCCTGGCCCGGGAAGGCACCCAGGTCGCCTTCGACGTCAATCTTGCGGCCCTGCGCCGCGCCAACATCCGGCTCAGCGCCCATCTCCTGCGCCTGGCCCGCACCATTTACGGAAGGCCACGATGATGCGCCGTAGATTCCGCTCCCTGCCCATCGGCGAAAAGCTGCGCCTGGTCCTCATGCTGGTGGCCGCCTCGGCCCTGCTGGTCTATGCCAGCCTGACCCTGATCCACGGCCTGCGCGAGGTGGAGCAGTTCAACCGGGAAAACCTGCAGGCCCTGCTCGACGTCACCGCCCGCAACCTGGAGGCGCCCCTGGTCTTCAACGACGGCAAGGCGGCCCAGGATACCCTGCGGGCCCTTTCCGCCGACCCGGCGGTGATCGAGGTGCTGGTCAGCGATGCCCAGGGCCAGCTCTTCGCCCGCTACCTGCGCGGCAACCCCCTGCAGCAGGAGCGCCTGGCCTGGCTGCCGGCCTCTTGGAACCGTATCCGGGAGAGCCGGGAAATCGTCTTCCGCAGCGGCGTGGTCGGCCACATCGAACTGCTGGCCAGCCGCGACGGCTATTGGGATGCGGTGGGCCGGGGCGCCCTCATCTGGCTGCTGGTGACGGTGCTTTCCATGCTCGCTGCGGTGCTGGCGGCACGTCGCCTGCAGCACATCATCGCCGCCCCGGTGGTGCGCCTGGAGCAGGCTACCCGGGACATCACCCGGCACAAGCGCTTTTCCCTGCGGGTGGAGCGGGAGGAGAGCGGCAGTGAGGACGAGGTGGGCCGCCTCATCGACAGTTTCAATGCCATGCTGGCGGAGATCGAGCAGCGGGACGAACGTCTGGCCCGCTATCGGGAATCCCTGGAGGAAATGGTGGCCTCCCGCACCGAGGAACTGACCCATTCCCGGGATGCGGCGGAGGAGGCGAGCCGGGTCAAGAGCCGCTTCCTCGCCACCATGAGTCACGAGATCCGCACCCCCCTCAACGGCGTGCTGGGCATGATCCGCCTGTTGCAGACCACGGCCCTCTCCGGCGACCAGCGGCGCATGACCGAGGCCGCCCTGCGTTCCGGCGAAACCCTGCTCAACGTGCTCAACGACGTGCTCGATTTTTCCAAGATCGAGGCCGGCAAGCTGACCGTGGATGCGGTGCCCTTCGACCTGGCCGACACCGTGGAGAGCGCCGCCCTGCTGCTGGCGCCCAATGCCCGGGAAAAGGGCCTGGAGCTGGCGGTGCATCTCAAGGGCGAACTGCCCGTGACCCTGGCGGGGGACCCCAACCGGCTCAAGCAGGTGCTCTTCAACCTGCTCGGCAACGCGGTCAAATTCACCGAGCAGGGCGAAGTCTGCCTGCGGGTGGAGCGCAGTCCGGGGGCCGCCGGCGACAGCCGGGAGCGGGGCGACGTGATCCTGCTGCGCTTCACCGTGCGCGACACCGGGCCCGGCATTCCCGAATCGGAGCAGGGCAAGCTGTTCCAGGCCTATTCCCAGACCAGCGCCGCCTCCCAGACCCCGGCCGAGATCGAGGAGGCCGCCAGCCGGCGGGCCGAAGGCACGGGCCTGGGCCTGGCCATCAGCCGGGAGCTGGTGCGTCTGATGGGGGCCAGGGACCTGACCGTCTCCAGCCGTCCCGGCGAGGGCTGCGAATTCAGTTTCGAACTGCCTTTCCATGTGGTGCGGGACAACCCCACCGGCATCCACTATCCGGGCTTCCGCCTGGTGCTGCTGGAACCCCAGCCCACCCTGGCCCTGATCCTGCAGGACTACGCCCAGAGCCTGGGCCTGGACTGCCGCCTGGCCCGCAATGCCGCCGAGGCGGAGCGGCTCCTGGGCGAGGGCGCGGCCCAGGCGGTGCTGGCCGACCTGTGCTACCTGCAACTGCCCGAGGCCACCTGGCAGGACTGGCACCGCCGCTGCGGCGGCGTGTGGATCGCCCTCTCCGACTTCGGCGCCAGCACCCTGGAAGGGGAACTGGCCCAGGTCTTTGCCCAGCGCCTGTCGAAGCCGGTGTCGCGCAAGGAATTCGTGCGCAGCATCGGCCAGGCCTTCATGGTGGCGCCCCGGGGTGCCGAGCTGCCGCCGGCTGCCGGGTGGCAGGGGGCCGCCTGGCGCCCGGCGGCCGCTGCGGTGCCGAACCGGCCCCGCTTCCACGGCAAGGTGCTGCTGGTGGAGGATAACCTGACCAACCAGGAGGTGACCCGGGGCCTGCTGCAGGTCTTCGGCTGCCAGGTGGAGGTGGCCAACCACGGCCGGGAGGCCCTGGAAAAATGGGCCGAGCGGGATTTCGACCTGATCCTCATGGATTGTCAGATGCCGGTCATGGACGGCCTCACCGCCTCCCGGGAGCTGCGCCAGCGGGAGATCCAGGCGGGCCGGCTGCCCACCGCCATCATCGCCCTCACCGCCAATTCCTTCGCCGAGGACCGGCAGCGCTGCCTGGCCGCCGGCATGAACGGCTTCCTGCCCAAACCCTTTGACGAGCTGGCCCTGGTGGCCCTGCTCACCGACTGGCTGGGACCGCCGGAAGGCGGCGCCCAGGTGCGGGTCCAGGCCCGGCCGGAGCGGGAGGCGGGAGCCCTGCTGGACGCGGCGGTGCTGGACGCCATTGCCGCGCGCCAGGAAGAGGCGGGGGAGGTGCGCAGCATCTTCCTGGCCCGCTTCGTTTCCACCTTCCTTGCCCAGGCCAGCCAGGCCCTGCAGAACATGGCCCAGGACGACCTGGCGGCGGCCCGGGAGGCGGCCCACAGCCTCAAGTCCGCCGCTGCCAGCATCGGTGCCCGGCCCCTGTCCGAACTGGCGGCCCGGGTCGAGGCGGCGGCCCGGGAAGGGCAGGCGGCCGAAGTGCGGCGCCTGGGCGAGAGCCTGCCCCAACTCCTGGCCGATACCCGCAGCGCCCTGGAACGCTACATGGAGCAGGGCGGCCACTAGGGCGGCGGAGCGCCTGCCGGGCCGGAGTCCGGGCCGCGGCCGCAGGCAAGAAAAAGGCGCGGGGCCTTGCGGCCACCGCGCCTTTTTTATCGACTCCGGGCGGAGTCCATAGGGTTCGGCGTTCAGTCTTCCTTGCGCATCTGGGGGAAGAGGATGACGTCCCGGATGTTGGCGGTGTCGGTGAGCAGCATGACCAGGCGGTCGATGCCGATGCCGCAGCCGCCGGTGGGGGGCAGGCCGAATTCCAGGGCCTTGATGTAGTCGGCGTCGTAGAACATGGCTTCCTCGTCGCCGGCATCCTTGGCCTTGGCCTGCTCCAGGAAGCGGGCGGCCTGGTCCTCCGGATCGTTCAGCTCGGAGAAGCCGTTGGCGATTTCCCGGCCGACGATGAACAGCTCGAAGCGCTCGGTGATTTCCGGATTGCTGTCGGAGGCCCGGGCCAGGGGGGAGACTTCCACCGGGTAGTCGATGATGAAGGTGGGGTCCCACAACTGGCTTTCCGCCACTTCCTCGAACATCAGCAGCTGCAGGGCGCCCAGGCCCATGCCGGGCTTCACCGCGACCTTCATCTCGCCCAGCTTCTTCTTCAGCCACTCGGCGTCGTTCAGTTCGGCTTCGGAGTAGCCGGGGCACTGGGCACGCACGGCCTGGACCATGGTCAGGCGGGCGAAGGGCTTGGACAGGTCCAGCTCCCGGCCCTGGTACTGGAACACCTCGGTGCCCAGGGCGTCGCGGGCGGCGTGGCGCAGCAGGCCTTCGGTGAAGTCCATGAGGAGCTTGTAGTCGGCATAGGCCTCGTAGAACTCCATCATGGTGAATTCGGGGTTGTGGCGGGTGGAGAGGCCTTCGTTGCGGAAGTTGCGGTTAACTTCGAAGACCTTCTCGAAGCCGCCCACCACCAGGCGCTTCAGGTACAGCTCCGGCGCGATGCGCAGGAACAGTTCCATGTCCAGGGCGTTGTGGTGGGTGATGAAGGGCTTGGCCGAGGCACCGCCGGGGATGGGGTGCATCATGGGCGTTTCCACTTCCAGGAAGTGGTGGCTGATCATGTAGTTGCGGATGGACTGGATCATCCGGCTGCGGGCCACGAAGGTGAACCGGGAGGACTCGTTCATGATCAGGTCGAGATAGCGCTGGCGGTGGCGCTGTTCCATGTCGGTCAGACCGTGGAACTTCTCCGGCAGGGGGCGCAGGGCCTTGGACAGCAGGCGGATCTCGGAGACCTGGATGGTCAGTTCGCCGGTGCGGGTCTTGAACAGGGTGCCTTCGGCACCGACGATGTCGCCGATGTCCCAGTGCTTGAAGTCGTCATAGGCTTCGGCGCCCACCAGGTCCACCTTGACGTAGAGCTGGATGCGGCCGGAAACGTCCTGGATGGTGGCGAAGCTGGCCTTGCCCATGAGGCGGCGCAGCATGATGCGGCCGGCAACCTTGACGCTGATGGGGGCGGCTTCCAGTTCCTCGGCGGTTTTCTCGCTGTACAGCTCGTCGAGGCGGCCGGCGGTGTTCTCGCGGCGGAAGTCGTTGGGGTAGGCCTTGCCGCTCTCGCGCCACTTGGCCAGCTTGGCCCGGCGCTCGGCGATGAGCTGATTCTCGTCCTGGGGTTGTGCGGTCTGTTCGGTCATGGTCGTCTGCCTGATGTTTTATTCGCTTACACGCCTTGCTTGAGGCTGGCCTGGATGAAGTCGTCGAGGTCGCCGTCGAGTACGGCCTGGGTGTTACCCGTTTCGAAGTTGGTGCGCAGGTCCTTGATGCGGGACTGGTCCAGCACGTAGGAGCGGATCTGGTGGCCCCAGCCGATGTCGGACTTGGCGTCTTCCAGCTTCTGCTGCTCGGCCTGCTGTTTGCGCAGTTCGAATTCGTAGAGGCGGGCCCGCAGCATCTGCCAGGCTTCGTCCCGGTTGCGGTGCTGGGAACGGTCGTTCTGGCACTGCACCACGATGCCGGTGGGCACGTGGGTCAGACGCACGGCGGAGTCGGTCTTGTTGATGTGCTGACCGCCGGCACCGGAGGCCCGGTAGGTGTCGGTGCGCACATCCGCCGGATTGATGTCGATCTCGATGGAGTCGTCCACTTCCGGATAGACGAACACGGAAGTGAAGGAGGTGTGGCGGCGGGCGTTGGAGTCGAAGGGGCTCTTGCGCACCAGGCGGTGGATGCCGGTCTCGGTGCGCAGCATGCCGTAGGCGTAGTCGCCGGCGATGCGCAGGGTGGCGCTCTTGATGCCGGCCACGTCGCCTTCGGATTCTTCCAGCACCTGCACGTCGAAACCCTTGCGCTCGGTGTAGCGCAGGTACATGCGCAGCAGCATGGAAGCCCAGTCCTGGGCCTCGGTACCGCCGGCGCCGGCCTGGATTTCCAGGAAGCAGGGGTTCGGGTCCTGGGGATTGTTGAACATGCGGCGGAATTCCAGGGCCGCCACCTTGGCCTCGATGGCCTCGTTGTCGGCGGCCACGGCGGCCACGGTGTCGAAGTCGCCTTCTTCACGGGCGATCTCGAACAGCTCCTTGCCGTCGGCCAGACCCTGGGCCACTTCCTGCAGGGTCACCACCACGCCTTCCAGGGCCTTCTTTTCCCGGCCCAGGTCCTGGGCGCGCTTGGCGTCGTCCCAGACGTCGGGACTTTCCAGTTCCCGGGAGACTTCGACTAGACGGACTTCCTTGGTGTCGTAGTCAAAGATACCTCCGAAGTTCCGCCGACCGGGATTCCAGGTCGGCAAGCTTGTTGGCGATGGCGTTGAGCTGTTCCGCTTCCATGTTCTTGGCTGTTCTGCTGGGAAAACCGGCAATTATACACTTTGCACCGGGCTCCCGGTGGCCGCGACGATGCAAGGAAGGCGGGCAAAGGAGTAAACTCCGTAGCCCCTTTTCTTCCGGGTTGCCGCCGGTGTCCCTCCCCACCTCCAGTTTCGAACGTCTGCCCCGCCAGGGGCTCCTGCTGCTGGCCGCCCTGGCCCTGGGCTGGGGCTTCAACTGGCCGGTGATGAAAGTGGTGCTGTCCGAAGTGCCGCCCCTCTATTTCCGCGGCAGCTGCCTGCTGCTGGGCGGCCTCGGCATCCTGGCCATCGCCCGGGCCGGCGGCGGCAGCATCCGGGTGCCCCGCAGCCGCTGGGGCCGCCTGGCCCTGGTGACCCTGACCAACATCGTCGGCTGGAACGTCCTCGCCATCTACGGCGTCGGCCTGCTGCCCTCGGGACGGGCGGCCCTCTTGGGCTACACCATGCCCCTGTGGAGCGTGCTGCTGTCGGTGTGGATTCTTGGCGAGCGGCTGACGGCGGGCCGCATCGTGGCCCTGCTGCTGGGCCTGGCCGGGGTCGGGGTGCTCATGGGCGACAGCCTGGAAGGCATGCTGCGGGCGCCGGTGGGGGTGGCCTGCATGGTCGGCGCGGCGTGGAGCTGGGCCCTCGGGGTGGTGCTGCTGAAGCGTCTGCCGGTGGGGCTGTCCACCACCGCCCTGACGGGCTGGATGATGGTCCTGGGCGGCCTGCCCATGCTGGCGGTGGCGCTTCCCCTGGAAACCTCGCGCCTGGCCTGGCCCTCGTTCTGGCCGGCCTTCGGCGTCTTCTACAACGTCTTCGTCGCCTTCATGTTCTGCTACTGGGCCTGGAACCGCATCGTGCTGATGGTGCCGGTGGCGGTGTCCTCCCTGTCCTCCCTGGTGACGCCCCTCATCGGCGTCCTCGGCGGCGCCCTGATACTGGGGGAGCAGCCCGGCTGGCGGGAAGGGGTGGCGGCCCTGCTGATCCTGGCGGCGGTGGGCGCGGTGTCCCTGAAGCGCAGCTAGACGGCGCCCGGGCGGGCGTCGCGGCCCGGGGCGAAGGCTGGAAATCACCTGCCCTGGGAGCCAGCATCCATGCGACTTTCCCGGCAGGCTGCCTGGGAAAGCCCGTCCCTTCTGCTCCTCAGGCCGGGGCGCAGTGCTCCACCACCAGCTGGGGCGTCTGCACCCCGTTGTAGTCGTTGATGGTCAGGCGGTAGGCCAGGCGGGCCCGGGGGCCGGGGTTTTCCGTGGCGTTGAACTGGATCGCCTCCAGCACCGACCGCTCCTTCTTCAGGCGCAGCTTGAGGTGCTTGTCCTTCAGCACCCGCTGGCTTTCCACCTCGAACACGTCCTCGAACAACGGCGCCGGGAAGCCCTGGCCCCACACTTCGCCGGCCAGCATTTCCGCCACCTGCAGGGAGATGTAGCCGGCCTCCAGGGCGCCGTCCGTCTCCAGGGTGCGGGTCAGGTCCGCCGGGTTGAGCAGTTCGTCGGCCACCTGGGCGAATAGGGTTTTGAATTCCTCGAAGCGATCTTCCATCAGGGTGGCGCCGGCGGCCATGGCGTGGCCGCCGAAACGCAGCAGGATGCCGGGGGCCCGCTTGGAGACGAGATCCAGGGCGTCCCGCAGGTGCAGGCCGGGGATGGAGCGGCCGGAACCTTTGATCTGGCCGTCGTCGCCCCGGGCGAAGGCGAACACCGGGCGGTGCAGCTTTTCCTTGATGCGGGAGGCCAGGATGCCGACCACCCCTTGGTGCCAGTCCGGGTCGAAAAGGGCGACGCCGGCGCCGCTGGCCTCCAGGTCGAAGTTTTCCAGGTGGATGAGGGCCTGTTCCTGCATGCCGGCCTCGATCTCGCGCCGCTCCCGGTTGAGCTGATCCAGCTGCTGGGCGATGTTGGCGGCCCGGGCCTCGTCGTCGGTGATGAGGCATTCGATGCCTAAGCTCATGTCCGAGAGGCGGCCGGCGGCGTTGAGGCGGGGGCCGACGGTGAAGCCCAGGTCGAAGGCGGAGGCGGTCTGCAGATTGCGTCCGGCAGCACGGAAGAGGGCGCGGATGCCCGGCGTCAATTTGCCTTCGCGCATGCGCTTCAGGCCCTGGGCCACCAGGATGCGGTTGTTGTGGTCCAGCTTGACCACGTCGGCCACCGTGCCCAGGGCCACCAGGTCCAGCAGGCAGGAGAAGTTGGGCTCCGGACGCTCCGGGCCGAAGGCGCCGCGGCGGCGCATCTCGGCGCGCAGGGCCAGGGCCACGTAGAACATGACGCCGACTCCTGCCAGGGCCTTGCTGGGAAAGGTGCAGCCGGGCTGGTTGGGATTGACGATGCAGTCCGCCTCCGGCAGGGTCTCGGCCGGCAGGTGGTGGTCGGTGATGAGGGTGGCGATGCCCAGCTGGCGCGCCGCTTCCACCCCTTCGATGCTGGCGATGCCGTTGTCCACGGTGACCAGCAGGTCCGGCTGGCGCTCTGCCGCCAGCTCGACGATCTGGGGCGAAAGGCCATAGCCGTGGACGAAGCGGTCGGGCACCAGGTAGTCCACCGTGCCGCCCAGGAGGCGCAGGGCGCGCACGGCCACGGCGGTGGCGGTGGCGCCGTCGCAGTCGTAGTCGCCGACGACGAGGATGCGGGCCTCGGCCTCGATGGCATCGGCCAGGAGGATGGCGGCTGCTTCGGTGCCGGTGAGCTGGCTCGGGGGAATCAGGCTTTTCAGGTCGTAATCCAGTTCGGCCTTGTGCTTGATGCCCCGGGCGGCGTAGATGCGGGCCAGGAGCGGGTGCAGGCCTTCCTGCTCCAGTTGCCACTGGGGGCGGGGCGGGAC
>NZ_JBXAST010000048.1:0-25807 GCF_058809645.1 Azospira sp. MPR-E4
AGCTGGGCCTGTGGGGCGAGGGAGGGCTTTCCATCCGGTTTGGGGAGGGGGGCTTGAGCCAAATAGGCGGCTCCTGCCTGTGCCTGTGGCTCCTTGAGCAGTTCTGCTAGATTTAACTGCCCATTCGTCCAGCGGGCCAGGTGTGCTTCGTAAAACAGGCCACTACTGCTGATGGCCTGCTTGAGCAGTGGCGCAAGTTGCTCTGCGGGGAGTTTGGGGTTGGCGAGAAGCGGCTGATTTCCGCTAAGAGGAGTCGCGCGCCCTTTGGACTTGTCCGGAACATCCGCCAGCAGTGTGGCAATAAGTTGGCCGGTGCGGCTGAGGGAGGTGGCAGCGGAGCTTTCTGCAGTAGCCGCCTGTTTGGGATTTGCAATGACGGCGAGAGCTGTTCGGCCATTGTTCTCCACCACTTCCATTTCCAGCGAATCACCACTTTTCGCTGAGAAAGGAAGTGCCAGCGTTACCTCTCGCTGGGAAATCATTGCGCGATATGTCCCGTTCGGTAGAGCCGCTTGAATGTCGGCCAGAATCCTTTGCCCGGGAACGAGTTCGGAGAGTAGGTCGGATACCGCCTGGCTTGGTGCGACCTGTTGGATTGCCGCATCTAGCCGAACGCGCGGGAGATTGACGAGGTCAGACGGAATCATGACAGGGGCATGAGTCTCAAATTAGACTCTGGTGAGAGTCATTGCCGTGAAGCCCCTGGGAATTTGGCTTACGGTGCCAGATAGGTATTTTGGAGGCGTCTGGAAGTCTTGATGCTGCCGAGCTTCTCCCCCAATTCTCCCATCCAGCGCTCGGCCAATTTCCTGGTTTCTTCATCCAGAGAAAGAATGGCTTTGATCGTCGTCTCTGACTGCGTTTGCTCTGCCGGGTTCAGAGGAGACGGGGCTATTTCTAATTCGGTACGCAAGGCGGCCACCAGCTGTCGCCTTTCCAGTTCTTTATCTACCAGAGCATCCCATTCGTCAGCTTGGGCGTGCTCTCGCATTTGTTGGGATATTGCGAGAATCGCATCGTACAGAGCGAGGAGTTTTGCGCCGCTTGCCATTTTTAGGCCCTAGTCAGAACATTGCCGTCACTAGGGGTAGTACTGTCGCCATCAAGGCCATTTGTCGCACCCCTGGCCAGCACTTCCCACGCACCCAGTAATTCCCGCAGAAGTGCTGTCACTTCATCTAAGATAACTGGGTCGTTCTTGAGGTTGGCGGTGCTCAAGCGTTGCACCATGTAGAGATACAAGTCGTTGAGAGATACGGCAATGCCTCCTCCTTGACTGAACTCCAGTGCATTTCTCAGGCCTTCGATAATGTCGATTGCCTTATTGAGAAATTGTGCTTTCTGGGCGATGTTTCGTCTTTCCATTTCCCCTTTTGCAGAGGCTATGGCTGAGATGGCTCCTTCATAGAGCAAGACGACCAACTGGACGGGGTTGGCCGTACTCACAGCCGTTTCGACCTTCACTTGGGCGTATGCCCGAACCCCTTGGTTAAACATGCGATACCTTTCTGAAGCGCTGGATCATCATCTTAACGTAGGAGCGAAGAGAGATAGCTGCTGGTGTTCTTCATAACTCCCAGTGTGGAATCCAGATTTGCATACTGGCGGCGTAGACGCGTTTCCATATTGTCGAGCCTGACATTTTCCCGTTCCATATTGGTATCAAACATTTTGATCCGGGAGTTGAGACCTTTAATTCGAGCATCCACTAAACCGTCATTGGATAGCATGTTAGATGCAGTATCGTAGAGACGGTGCGCAAAACCGTGTTCGGTATCTGTGAAAAGAGAAACGACGTTACTGGAATTGGTTTCCAGTGCTTTGGCAAACGTTGTGCTGTCCAAGGACAGCGTACCGTCTTTTTTAAAGCTAATGCCGACTTGAGCTAAGTAGTTCAGATCATTTCCGGCAATTTTTGCCGGTTGATTAAAGATGTTCTGCAATTGATAAATAACCGATGTTGCAGAATTGTCGGCTTCAAGCGTTCCGCCTTTTTGATGCTGGGTGGTTACCGTGCTGGCTAGCTTGTTGTAGGCAGAAATGAAGTCGTTGATCTTTTTGGTGATGGCCTCTGTGTCTCGGGCTACCGTCAGACTAAATGGTTTGCTGCTGTCCGCACTGACCAGGTTCAAAGTGACGCCATCAATGACGTCGGTGATGCTGTTGGTCGAGCGCTCAATATCTAGACCATTCACTGAAAACAGAGCATTTTTCGCAGCCTGCTTCGTTTCATCAAAGCCACCTAAAGCAGTCTTTAGGTTGTTGTCGATGACGACGTCGTTATCTGTGCCCTGTCCGGTGGACGCGATGACTAATTTGTAGGATGGGGCAGCAGATGTTCCAGTGTTAATGATGCTGGCTGAAGCCAAGGTCTGGGTTGCTGTTTTGCCATCAGTTGTAACTGTGGCGGCATTGATTTTATCCCGAATTCCTTCGAGGGATTCGCTGCCGTCAAGAGTGACATTGAAGGTCTTTTGTGATGCGCCACTGCCAACACTAAAGTTGAACGTGCCGGCAACCGCGGGCGTAAATGCTGATTTGGGATTGGTGACCCCAGTCAACATAGATTTGACGCCAGCTTGGGCCAACTGGCTGACTTTGATGTCGTAGGTACCTGGCTTGGCTGTATTTGCTGCCGTTGCGGTGGCTATGCCGGTATTGGTTGATGTGGCTTTTGCGGCGGCGAAATCCAAGTCCAGCTTTAGAGTGCCGATAGCGGTTTTGAACGCGTCTAGGTCGCTTTTGACTTTCCCAAAAGCGCTCAACTGATCATTAACTTCTTGCTTCTTTTTGGAAAGCGAATTGAGCGGTTGGCGCTCAAGTTGAAGTAGCTGGCTTACCAGGCTGTTGACGTCGAGTCCCGAGCCAACGCCCGCACTTGAAATGCCCATGATCGTTCTCCGTTATGCCGCATGTCGAAATATTTTTAAGCGCGCTCTTTGATTAACAAACCTTTCAGTTCATCAAGCCGCTTTGCGATAACAAGCATTTCCTGTGCCGGAATCTGACGAATTACTTCTTTAGTCTTTACATCAATGAGCTTTACGACACTGGCGCCGGTATCGTTGTCAATGGAGAACTGAAGGTCGCTTCTAAGACCTGCGACGGTCTGATTGGCTCTGTGCGTAGCTTCCTGTAAGGCCTCCTTTTCTTCTATTGGTTTTTGTTGCTCAGCGACAGTGGTATTTTTCGTTGTATCGGGAGTGGAAGTGTCCGAGGGAACTTCGCGTTTGGCAGCGGCAGCATTGGCAGTCGAACGGTTAGCCGTTTGAGTGGGGTAGGTAGGGGGGCTGCTGTTGTTCAAAGGTTGGATAGTCATTTCCAGCTCCTTTATACGGCACAACCGGAGGGGCTTCGAGCGATGCTCGCTACCCCTCCGGCCAGTACTGCTAGTGCTTTAATCTAATGCGGTTTAGCGCAGGAGGGTCAGCGCGCCCTGGGGCACCGTATTGGCCTGGGCCAGAATTGCCGTGCCGGCCTGTTGCAGAATCTGGTTACGGGTCAGCTGAGCAGTTTCGGCAGCGAAGTCAGCGTCGATAATCCGGCTCTTGGATGCACTCAGGTTTTCCACGTAGTTCTGCAGGTTCGACACTACCGCCTCAAAGCGGTTTTGCACGGAACCGAAGGTGGCGCGGATGTTGGCAATCTGGGAAATATCCTGATCCAGCTTGGCGATAGCTGCGGAAGCACCACCGGAGGTGGTCACAGTCACGGTCCCGGTTGCGGTCAAGCTGCCGCTGAAGGAGTTCAGACCGGCGGAGTTGGCCTGAGCCAAGTCGGTGGTGGTGACGCTAACCTGGTTGTCGGAGGAGCCGCTGAAACCCACCTGGAAGGTGATGGTGGATGCACCGGAGAGCAGCTTGGTGCCGTTGAATTCGGTGGTCTGAACGATACGGCTAATTTCCTGGGTCAGCTGGTCAACTTCCTTTTGCAGCTGGCTGCGGTTGGTGTCGCTGATGGAGCCGTTGGAGGCTTGCACAGCGATTTCGCGGATACGTTGCAGGTTGTTGGCGATCTGGCCCAGAGCACCTTCAGCCGTCTGGCCGACGGAAATGCCGTCGTTGGCGTTACGGATGGACTGGTTGCCACCGCGGATGGCGCTGGTGAAGCCTTCGGCAACGGCGGAACCGGCGGCATCATCCTTGGCGCTGTTCACGCGCAGGCCGGAGGACAGGCGCTGCAGGGAATTAGCCAGAGAGGCGTTGGAGGTGGCCAGATTCCGTTGTGCGTTCAGCGACGAAATATTGGTGTTGACGATCAAAGGCATGATTATCTCCTTGGTTCCATTGATTATTTACCCATTTGGGTAAAACCTTGGGGGCGGGATTGCGCCTCCTTTGTCTCAGTTATCGGAGGCGCTTGGAGGAACTTTAGTCTTTTTAGCGAATATTTTTGTCGGGGTGAAACAAAGAAAAAGGCGCCGACTTTTCTCCACCCGGATGTGGGGTTGGGAAAAGGCGGCGCCGAAGCGTCTCTGGTAGTAGGGGCGGCGAATCCGCCGCTTATCAGCCTCGCAGTAGCGTTAGGGCCTGTTGCGGAACGGTGTTGGCCTGGGCAAGGATTGCCGTACCGGCCTGTTGCAAAATCTGATTGCGGGTCAGTTGGGCAGATTCGGATGCGAAGTCAGCATCCATGATCCGGCTACGGGATGCCGTCAGGTTCTCCACATAATTTTGCAGATTGGAGATGACGGCCTCGAAACGGTTCTGCACCGCGCCGTAAGTGGAGCGCAGGTTGGCTACCTGGGCGATATCGGCGTCCAGTTGGCTGAGGGCTGCGGAGGCGCCACCGGAGGTAGTGACGTTGATGGTGCCCGTGGCGGTGAGGCTGCCACTGAAGGCATTGAGGCCTGCTGAGCCTGCCTGGGCTAGGTCAGTGGTAGAAATGGAGACTTGGTTGTCGGCGGAACCGCTGTAACCGATCTGGAAGGTAATGGTGGCTGCCCCAGAGAGTAGCTTGGTGCCATTGAACTCTGTGGTCTGAACGATGCGGCTGATTTCCTGGGTCAGCTGATCCACTTCCTTCTGCAGCTGGCTACGGTTGCTGTCGCTGATGGAACCGTTGGCCGCTTGTACGGAAATTTCACGAATTCGTTGCAGGTTGTTGGCGATTTGGCCCAGGGCGCCTTCAGCTGTCTGGCCGACCGAGATGCCGTCATTGGCGTTGCGGATAGCCTGGGTGTTGCCGCGAACCCCGCTAGTGATGCTTTCGGCTACAGCCATGCCGGCGGCATCATCCTTGGCGCTATTGACGCGCAGGCCGGAAGACAGGCGTTGCAGGGAGAGCGACAGTGCCGCGTTGGACGTGCTCAAGTTGCGCTGAGCATTGAGCGACGCAATATTGGTGTTGACGATTAGTGCCATTTTCAGCTCCTTACCAGAGAGGCTTAACAGTTTGGGCGCCCATCTCCCCGGAGGGGGTGGGGCGCTCTGGTTTTACTTAAGCAACTGGTGTGCCATCATCGTGGCAATAGGAGATTTATGGCATTAATAGGTGTGGGAAGTGGCTTGTCTATTGTCTTCCAGGCATTTAGGGGAAGGCCTGGGGGCTAGAGGTTTTCAGCCAGTTCGGCAGCAACCCAGCAATGGACTCCAGAAGCGGCAACCATTGCCCCGGCATTTTTTGCCGGTACAGAGTCAGACTGGGATACCAGGAGGTTGCTGTTCCCTGCCGGGGCCAGCGCCAGTCAGCATCCGCTGCCAGCATTACCCAGGCCGGGCAGCCTAGGGCTCCGGCGAGATGGGCGATGGCAGTGTCCACCGAAATAACTAGGTCGAGCCTGGCCAGAGCCGCTGCCGTATCGGCAAAATCCTCCAGTTCTGGACCTAGGTTCAGCAGGGCAGCCGGCAAGTTGGCGGGGGACGGCTTTTGCAGGCTGACCCATTCAACCTCGGGGATATTCAGTAAGGGAGCCAGGGCCGACAGGGGGCAGGAGCGTTCTTGGTCATTGGGATGTCGGTTATTGCCGGCCCATACCAGACCGATGCGTTTAGCATTGCTGCTGATCGGTAGACGTTGCGCCCATTTTTCCTGGTAACGCTGGGGTACCTCGATGTAGGGGCCGGCGCCGATTGCGGCAAAGTGTGTTTCGTCCAATTGCAGCACATGGGGTAGGCTTAGCAAGGGCAGATAACAGTCGCAACCCCAGGCATCCTTTGGAAGGTCGGGTCCTTGGGGCACCCAGCGTAGGGGGGAGTCCGAGTCGACCAGAAGAGGCAGCAGGGCGGGCTGGACTTCAATGACGATATCGCCTCCGAAAGCCAGCAGCAGGGGAACAAAGCGAATGAATTGCAGGGTGTCTCCCAGGCCCTGTTCTGCCCTTAACAACAGGGAACGGCCATGTAGGCGTTCTCCCCGCCAACGGGGAAGTCGGTTTGAGAAACGGCTGCGGGTGCCTGCCATTTCTCCCCATTCATACTCCGCCCAACCCTCTTTCCAGTAGCCCTGGCCCAACAGGGCTAGGGCGTTATTCCATCGGCACGATGGGTCCGCTGGGGCTAGGGCTACGGCTTGCTGATGGCTTGCTAGGGACTCGGCATAGCGCCCGCAGCGGCGCAGGCTATTACCTACATTGCTCCAGTAACGGGGCAGCTTGGGTGAGATGGCGAGGGCCTGCTGCAATAGCTCCAAGCCTTCTTGGTAGTGTCCCTGCTTTTCCAGCAGCAGTCCCAAATTGGTCAGTATTTCCCCATCCCCAGGGGCGGCCTTGCGAGCCGTCTGGAAAGTGGCCGTAGCTTCGTCCAGCAGGCCGTGGGCCTGCTGAGCCATCCCCAGGTGATTGAGGATTGCGGCATCATGAGGCGCCAGGATCAGGGCACGATGGAAGGCTTGGATGGCCTTTCCCCACTCCCGCAGTCCATGAAATACCTGCCCCAGATTGTCGTGGGCCAGGGGATTGTCGGGCTCCAACTCGACTTGACGTTGGGCCCAGGGCAGGGCCAGGTCCAGCCGGCCTAACTGAAAAGCGGTGGCGGCCAAATTGGCTAAAGTCGGAGTGTGGTCTGGGTTGAGGGCCTGGGCCTGGGCATAGGCTTGGTAGGCTTGAGGCCCGTCTCCCAGTTGTGCGAGACAGATGCCTTGGTTGAAATGGATGCTCCAGTCTCCTGGGGCAAGAGTTGCCGCCATCTGGAATGCCTTTGCCGCCTGTTCGAAGTTGCCGGCAGAAAAGGCCGCCTGGGCTTGTTGTAGCAGTTGTGGCAGAGGCGTCATCACTGTTCCTGGCGCCACTGCCGCAAGGCTTGGGTAACAGCGGCGACCACCTTGTCCCAGCCTTCTTCCTGGGTTTGCCGGAACTGCCGTAGGCTGGGGTACCAGGGAGAGTCCTCCCGCTGTAGTAGCCAACGCCAATCAGTATCCCAGCGGTTAAGCAGCCAGACCGGCTTGTTCAAGGCGCCGGCTAGGTGAGCGACGGCGGTATCCACGCTGATCACCAAGTCCAGGGATTCCACCAGTGCTGCCGTTTCTGCAAAATCCAGCAGTTTGTCGCTGTAATCGGTAATGGACCACCGTCCCTTAAGGTCGGTGACTTGAGCTGCGGCCTCATCCTTTTGCAGGCTGACGAAACTGATGTCGGGGACAGAGGCCAGAGGCAGCAACTGCTCCAATTTCAAGCTACGGCGGCTGTCCAGTAGTACGGCGTCGGCCATGTGCTGGCGCCGGCCGCCTGCCCAGACCAGACCTACCCGGGGTCTGGAGAGGGGGGCGAGGAGCTCCCGCCATGCCTCCCGGCGGGCCTGGGGGGCCCGCAGATAGGGCATCTCTGCGGGAATGTCCGCGATGCTGGTATGGAAGGCCAGTGGTAGGGAAAGCAGGTGGCAATGCCAGTCTGTCTCGGGGACCGGCTCATTTTCATCAATCAGCAAGTCGATACACGGCATTTCCTGAAATAGGGGTTTCAGGGGGGCTTGTATACGCACCGCTATCCAAGCGCCGAGAGCTTTGACCCGGGTGGCGTAGCGGATGAACTGCAGGGAATCCCCTAGACCCTGTTCGCACAGTAGCAGGATCCGCTGGCCGGAGATGGGCTCGCCCCGCCATTGGGGAGTGCCGGGACGAAATATCACCCCCTGGATGTTGGCCTGGCGCCGGTACTCATAATCCGGCCAAGCGGCCTGCAGTTGCCCCCGGGTGAGTCGTACCAGAGCCCGGTTCCAGCGCGCTAGGGGATGTTCCGGGTCTAGTTCGAGGGCCCGATCCAGATTGGTCTGGGCTGCTTCCAAGTCCATGGCTTCCATCTGGGTGATGGCTAGGTTGCAGTAGCCCACCGGGTCTTTGGGAGCGATGCGAATGGCTTGTCCGAAACTGGCGGCGGCTGCTTCGGGATAGCCCTCTTTCATTTGTGCATTGCCCAACTCGATCCATGCCCATAGCAGGTCAGGGGCGAGTCGAGTGGCGCTTTCCGCCAATTCCCTGGCGACCGCATATTCCCCCAGGTGAGAGCATAAGGAGGCGAAGGCGGTGTAGTTGCGTGGCTCCTCCGGGTTGCAATTAAGGGCCGCTGTATAGGCATCCACTGCGTCAGGAAAATGGCGTAACAGAACAAAGCCACTGGCGATGCGACGCCAGGTGTCATCATCCTGGGGTTGCAGGGCCACGGCCTGCTGCAGGTCGGTGCCTGCTCCGGCGCCATCGCCCATGCGAATGCGGGTCAGGGCTGCCTCAATACAGGCGTCGATGCTGCCGGGCTCGGCCGCCTGTACGTTTTGCCACAGGGCCAGAGCCTCTTCATGGCGCTGCTGGTCTCCCAGCAGGATGGCCAAATTGTGGGCTGTGTCCAGGTGCCCGGGCACGGCAGCCAGGATGGTTCGGTAACGTGTCTCAGCGGTGGCTCGGTCGCCCCGTTGCTGGGCCTGTACCGCCTCGGCGAAGTAGGCGGTCAACTCTGTCGGGGTCTTAGGTGATGATGTCATGATCTTAGTCTCGGCATAGGGACATCCGCGGATGTCCCTATGCCGAAGGATTACGGGCGGGGGTCCGTTAGGGCCTTGAACCAGGCGTCCAGATGGTGGCTAAGGAGGTAACGTTGGCGCACCCACTGTTGCAGGGCGTCTCCTTCTTTTGCAGTGGCATCCAAGTCGTGGACTCGTTCCCGGATGGCCTGGACCCAGGCGCCAGTCTCGTTGGCAACCCGGGTTACCGGGGCGTTGTCAGTACGGTAGGGATAGATGTCCGTACACACCACGGGCAAGCCCAGAACACCGTATTCCAGCAGACGCAGATTGCTTTTTGCCTCGTTGAAGGGATGCTGTTGAAGGGGAGCCACCGCTAGATCCAGGTTGAGGGAGGCCAGTTTGGCTGGATAAGCTTCGACCCCAACTTCGAACTGGTGATATTCCGTCACGTACGGCCGAATTTCGTCGGGACACATGCCGAAGAATACCCATTCCACTTCGTTGGCCGTCTGCTTCACTGCTTCGCTGATAATGGCCAAATCGCCTTTGTGTTGCTGGGCACCGGCCCAGCCCACCCGGGGCTTTTTCCCGACTCGGCGATGGGAACTGAGGTGGGCCCACAGATCGTCCCGTAGGGAATTCGGCACCAGGCGAACTTCGTCGGTGAGTTCCTTGACGAAGTCGAAGAGAGGCTGGGTGCTGACCACCACCCGGTCAGTTTGCTCGAACAATTTGCGCAGGCGTTGCCGTCCGTTGCGGGGGATACGTCGGTAGTTGGGATTGTCCTCCGGCATCTGGGTGATGAGGTCGTCAATCATGATGACCGACAGCATGTCAGGTCGTTGCTTGCGGTAGAGCTCCTGCCACTCGAAGAAAGCCGGGGAATAGTCCACCTGCTGCATGAGTACGTCTGGTTCCAGGCGGTTCAGTTCTGGCAGGGTGGGGTAGCGTAGCTCGTGGTATTTGCGAGTCTGTACGATGGTGGATTGAATTCGTGCAGCGTGGGTCAATCCCTTCAAGGGAGCAGTAAACCGGTACTCGCCTACCCCGCCAGCTGGGGGAAAGGCGAGGATCCGTTGCCGGTCATGGAAGTTGGTATCCCAGTCTGCCACCAACTCGCTTTCGACGTGGAAGGAGCGGTTGGTGCTGAGGGCTAGGTGACGATTGTAGGCCGGGTCTTCTCGGAGCCACTTCTTCCAACGGACATGCAGGGCCAGCGCTGTGGCCGAGTCCCGTTCGACGATGGCGGCACGGCGCTTGATCTCCTGGAGTTCGCTCTGCAGCGACTTGCTTTCGTGGTGAACCAGGGTGGCGTAGGGTGTCCACACGATGAGTTTGCCCAGTTCCCGAACCTTGAGGCAGAAATCTACATCGTTGAAGAGTACTGGCGTGTCCTTTTCATCCATGCCTGAAACCTGGATGAACAACTCCTTGGCGACCAACATGCAGGCGGCGGTGACGGCACTATAGTTTTGTTCCACCTGGAGGCGGTTGAGATAGCCAGGATCCTTCATGTCCAGGTTCATAAAGCCATGGGAGGCCAGGCGGTCAAGGCCAAGAATGACGCCGGCGTGCTGGACTTTTCCAGTTTCCGGATATACCAGGCGGGCGCCAACGATGCCCACTTCTGGACGCAGGGCATGGGCTACCATTCGGGATAGCCAGTTGGCCTGAATGATCTCAGTATCGTTGTTGAGCAGTAGGATCAACTCACCCTGAGCCGCCTCCACCCCCAAGTTGCATTGGGCGGAGAAATTGAAAGGACGATCGTAGTGAACGATGCGAACCTGTTCCGAATGGGCGGCCGCTAGTTCGTCGTAATAGGCCAGGGTATCAGGATCTTCGGTCTGGTTATCGACGATGATGACTTCGTAATGGGTGTAGTCCGTCTTCTGGAACAGAGTTTCCAGGCAAGGGCGTAGGTACCACACGCTATCCCGATTGGGGATGATGATGGATACGAGGGGGGTGCGCTCCAGAGGATAGGCCACCCGCAGAGTATCCGGCAGCAGCCCCTGTTCTACTTGGCCTGGTACTTTCCGACGCGCCAGGTGTGCTTCCACCGCTACCTGACGGGACGCTTGGGCCAGAGGATGTTCCGTCAGGCTAAAGGGGAGATGCACCAAGGGCTCGGCGATATGGCCGATAGACGAGAATCCACCCTCTTGATCAAAGATGCGCAAAAGGGCGTCGTACTGCAGGGCGCCGGGGAAGGGCGCGAAACTGCCTGCACTGCGCAGAGCCTGGGTCTGGAACCACACTGCACTGCCCACGTAGTCCATGGAGCGAAGATAGTCCAGACTGAAGTCCGGCTTAAACCATGGGTCCTGTCGCTGTCCTGTAGCACTCAGGAAATCATGGTCGCTATAGATGGCTTGCCATTCCGGGTGTAGTTGAGCGTAATCGCCGATGCTGAGGAGAGCATTGGGCTCCAGGGTGGTTCCGGGAGGCAGCAGGGCTACCCAGTCGCTAGGAATGTTCTCGATAACAGCATTGCAGCCCGCCACCAGGGTCTGTTCATCCTCCAGGCTGTCCAACTGAAGCCAACCGAGTACTTCGGACTGGTTGAAAATGTCGTTGGGGGTGGGCTGGTCCGACAGCACAATCAGCTGCCAACCCTGATAGAGCTGCTGCTGTAGTCCGTCGATGGTCTTCGCCAGCTGTTCCATTGCTTGCTGACGTACCGGCATGAGGAGGAGGAAATGGGGGCGACGCTGCCAGGCCATCATTCGTTCCGCATGGACCTGGCCGTGGATGGGCTCCAGGGAGTGCTTGTTCACCCACAAGGGGTAGCCATCCTCGAAGGCAGTAGGGACTCGGTATTGGGAGGGGCCTTGGGGGGTTTCCAGTTCCTGCAGGAGTATCTGGCGCAGGCGCTCCACGCTGGCGTTGGGGGCTGGGTAGCGAGCGTATAACTGCTTGAACCCGGGCAGCTGCCGTGCTGCCGATGGGAGCGTGTGGTCCTGACGGAATGCTGCCTGACGGACCTCCACCGAGAGCCGTTCTATTTTCTGGATACGGGCGACAGCGGATGCTCGTAGCAGGAAGTCCCAGTCCTCCAGGATGGTCATGGATTCGTCAAACCCGCCGATCTGCTTAAGCAAGGAAGCACGGTGAGCCCAGGTTGGCGTGGGGATGTAGTTGGCCACCAGCAAATCGTCCCGGGAATAGGGGCGGATCTGGTAAGGGCGGGTGCGGGTGGTCTCCATGGGGCGACCATCCACCATCTTGTGCACCACGTACTCGGCGTCGCTGTAGACGAAGTCGAAGGCGGTGTTTTCCAGGGCTGTGGCGATGGTTTCCAAGTGGTGGGTGAAGTAGTAGTCGTCATCGTCCAGGTAGGCGATGATGTCCCCCTGGGCTGCGGACAGGGCCATGTTGCGGGCAGCAGCAGCACCGCCGGAAGTGGAGCGACGGATGTAGGTGATAGGGAAGTGACTACCGAAATAGTCCACCACGTCTCCCACGTCACAGCCGCCATCGTTGGCTACCACTACTTCAAAGCGGCGGTAGGTCTGGTATTGCAGGCTTAATAGGGCCTGAGCCAGGAGATGGGGCCGGTTCTTGGTGGGAATGATGACGGATATCAGGGCCGCTTGGCCTTCAGTGATGGCTAGGCGGATGCTCTGGGTGGAAGCCCATACTTCCGGCGGTGGGGCCGGAGGGTTCCTCAGGGCACCTGTAGCGACCAGTTCCTGCCAGCATTTGGCGACGGAGTCCCACTGATTGCACTGTTGCCAGTGGGATTTTCCGAGGGCACCCAACTGGTTGAGTTGCTGGGGCGTGGCGAGGAGGCGGGCGATCGCCTCAGGAAATTTATCCAGGGGAGTGATGATGCCGCCACTCAACTCGTTGGCGGCTCCGCATTGGGGGGTGGCGATCCATGCCTTGCCGTGGCTCATGGCCTCGACGATGCTTACCGGGAATACTTCTCCGTGGGATGCCAGGACCACTAGGTCTGCCGCCTGCATGGCAGCAGCTACCTGGGGCCCGGATAGACCGTGGAGAAGCTTGATGCGGGCATCCTGGGCGACGGCGTGCTTTACTTGCTCGGCGTATTCCAGATTGCCTGAGGGGTTGCCCAAGAGGGCTAGTTGGCAGTCCAAATCGAGCTTACGGAAGGCCTCTATCAGCCCCAAATGGTTCTTTACTGGCCAGAGATTGGCTACATGGACCAGCAGGGGCTCGTCTGGAGAGAAGTCGTAGGTCTGACGGAAGTCCAGGTTGGGAACCAGGGGTGTGGTGGCGTTGGGCAGATGGACGAAGGGAATTCCTTCCTCCTTCAAGTAGCGGGCATCGGGCCCCGTCTGGGTCAGGCATACCACCGCCGATGTCTGGCGCAGCACTCCTCCCAGGCGTTGGCGGAACCCGGTATTGCCGCCCCAGTTGCCATAGCCGTCCTCATTGATGAGGGGCTGGACCAAGGTCCGGGTATGGGCCGGGACCCGGGCACCTTCCAAGCTCCAAATGACCCAGTTGAGAGGATCGGCCCGCAGAATGACGCCCACGTACTTCCCACTCTCCACAAGTTCCCGCAGTTGCAGAGAGGCCCTGGGAAGGCCGACCGAAGTGGGGGTGTCTGCATCCAAGGAGTGGATGAGCATTCCTTCGTATACGTCGGAGGTGCGGTTAGGCAGAGCGCGGGCAGCAATTTCTACCTCGTAACCGAGCTTCTGTAGGGAGAGCCCCAGGTTTTTGACAATAGTTTCGACGCCGCCTACGGAGGGCCAATAAAAGTCACAACCAATAAGGATTTTCGGAGTTCCGTTGCCGTTACCTTTTGCAGTGGCAACTGGTGTCAGACTTGCAGTTTGCGGTTTGCGGAACATGTCGAGGGCAGGGTTGTGCTCGGCATGGTCACGGATGTACTCCAGTTCGTCCTCCAGGGAGGCACTCACGGCTGCTAAAGAATTGCGCTGGGCTACCAGGCGATGGCCGGCTTCGCCCATCGCCTGGCGACGTTCAGCTGAGGCCAATAGCAGTTCCAGCTGCCCTTCCCATTCTTCCTGAGTGTCCGCCAGCATGCCGTTTACACCGTCCTCAATGAGGGTGGCGCAGTCGCCACCCCGCTGCGCCACCACCGGGATGCCGCCGCTCATGTAGAGCAGAGCCTTGAGCGGGCCACGGATGGCGAAGTCGTCCAAACCAAAGGGCGGCGGGAAGAGTCCGATATCCATATCCAGGATTTCCTGGATCATGGTGGCCTCGTCGTAGTCCGTCAGGATGGAATGGGGAATCCCCTCCAGATCTGGGCACTGGTCCTGCTGATAGTTGAGGCAGAGCAGACGCAGTTCAATCTGGGGGTGGCGGCGGCAGACCGTGGCCAGAGCAGGAGCGATCTTGCTGATGGCACTCAGGGTGCCGTGGGTGCCGACCCAGCCGAGGCGAATCTTGCCATCCTGGCAACGACTGTGGCTGGCTTTGGCTGCAGTAAATTGCTCCACCTGGGTACAGGCGTGAATAACCCTCACATTGGGATTGAATTTGCGTCCGTATTCGGCCACATGTTCGTTGTCACAGAAAACACCATCGGCGATGGCTAGGATCATTTCCAGATCCTTCCAACCGGTGTTCCGGTGGTGGGGCAGCCACAGTGCGTCGGTGAGATCGAAAATGATCTTGGCAGAGGTTTCTGTGCGAAGACGCAGGTAAAGGTTGAGGAAGGGCACCTTCAGGCAGTACACCAGGTCGTGCTCGGAGGCCGTCCGAATAATGGAGTCCTCATCGCTCCGTTCAAGGTCCAGATAGGTGATCTGCCAACCCCGGGCCTTGAAATAGGCCTCGTAGATGGTGCCGCGGATGCGCATGGTGATGGAACCCATGGGGTAGTACAGCAGGAAGAGCAGGCGCTTCCCGGGCGGGGCCGCCATTGGCATCGCCAATGAAGCCTCCAGACGCATGTCGCGCCATGGGGCGTGGGACTGTACCGGAGTCTGGCGGATGGAAGCAAAGCCGGCTGCGCCCAACTCTGCCTCGAGGTGCCAGCGGGTCCAGCTGAATCGGTTGGGTACGAAACGGGCCTGGGCTTCCATGTGGTCCCGGCCGAAGGCGTGGAGAGCACGCACCCCTTCCAGGTATTCCCCTAGATTGCCTTGGCTTTGCGCTACCTTGGCTAGGGCCGCCTCTAGGTTCACCGTTTCGATGATGAGGCGGCCTTCGGGTGTGAGCAGCCGGCTCAATGTCTGGAAGAAGCCACGGGCCTCCCACAGGGATAGGTAGTTGATGACGTGGTACATCACCACTTCGCTGACGGAGCCCGGGTCGAAGACGTTCTCCAACTCGCTGATGTCCAGGATCAGGTCGGCCTTGGCGCTGCTGTCCACATCGATATTCACATAGCCCGGCCAGTAATCCTGGCCGCAGCCGAGATGCAGCTTAAGCTCCCGTTGTCCACTGTATTGCTCGCGGTATTGTTCGATTTCTTTGGCCAATTTTGCTCCCCTGAGAGTCTTCCAGATTGGTCTGGGATGGTGCGGTGGCTCTGCTGATAACGATGTTTGGCGGGCACTCAGCGAGTCAACAGGTGATCGGCTGCCCGTATGTTACGCAATTGGAGCACGGAAGCGGCGATGTCGTCTGCCTGCCGATTGCTGAAGGTAAAGCCAGTGTCGCGGAAACGGCGGTTGCTGACTTGATAGGACAGCTGATTCATGATTTTGGCATCAACAAGGTTGACCTGTAAGTCGGGGATGTGGGTCTGGATCTGCTCGACGATCTTGGCTACGGTGGTGTTCGTACTGACCACGTTGTAGATGCGACGGTCGAGCAGCTTCTTCTGCCATACGTGTCGGAGGGCTGCCACGGCGTCGTCGACGGCTAGGTAGGGGCGCATCTGATGCATGGCGGTGCGCCATACTGTTAGCGGTTGTCCTGCGCAGGCCTGCCAAATGAACTTGTTGACAGCGGTATGGAAACGCATACCGGGAGACGTGCCGAAAATTGTGCCGAGGCGCAGCGTGACGAAGCGAAGTCCGGCGCAGTCAGCGAGCCAACGCTCAGAGCGCAGCTTGGCTTCAGCGTAGGGACTCTGGGGTTGCAGGTCCTCCAAGGCGCAGTTTTCATCTACCTCGTCCTGCTGAACGCCGTAGACGCTGGTGGTGGAGGGGAATACCAGGGCGGCTCCGGCTTGTCGGCAGGCTTCGGCGATGCGGACGGTGGCGTCGAAGTTGACCCGCTCTACCTGGTCCTTTTTGTCAAAGCTGGAAGCTGCGTCAGTTATTGCCGCCAGATGAATGACCAGGGAGTCTGCGTCAAGCAACTTTTCCAAATCCACGGTGAGAACGTCTGCCTCGATGAAACGGAAAGGGACCCCGTCGGGCAGCCCAAACAGAGAGCAGTAGCGCTGGGCCGACATGTCGTCGATCAGTACCACCTCCTTGAATTCCCCGGGCTGAAGGGCGTGAATCAGGGCGGAACCAATGTGCCCGAGGGCACCTGTGACGATGAGACGTTGCGTCATAACAAGAATACTCCCTAGAGATAGCGATCCAGCCGGGCTTGGTAATAGGCCAGGGTCTGTGCCAGTCCGTGGCGCAAGCCGGTCTGGGGTTGCCAACCGAGAACCTGCTTTATTTTTTGATTGTCGATGAGCATGTCGCCCACGTCGATGGCCTTGCGCTCCTTGGGCCAGGGATCGAAACGGACCTGGCCGCCAAGGCATTCGGCGATTGCTGCGGCAATTTGTGCGACGCTGTAGTGCTCGTCTGCCGCAGCAAAGAAGACCTCGCCAATGGCCTCCGGGGCGTTAGCAGCTGCGAACAGGGCTTCGACGCAGTCACTTACGTAGGAGAGATTACGAGACTGGGCACCATCGCCGAAAATGGTGATGTCGCGGCCCTGTAGGGCGAGTCCGATGAAAAAATTGACGAAGCCGAATTGGGCATTGCGGATATGGGCTCGGGGGCCGTAAACATTGGCTAGACGGACCACTGAGGTGGCTAGCCCGTAGGCCTTTGCGTAGATGAGGGTGTACTTTTCCGCCGCGCTCTTGTTGGCTGAGTACATGTCTACCGGGAATTCCGGATGTAGTTCATCCACCTTGGCCGTGCGCATGGGGCCGGTCTGGGTGCTAGTGCCTACATAAACGAAGCGCGAGCCCGGGTTGTACTGGCGCATGGCGTCCAAGAGAGTGATGGTGCCTAGACAGTTCACCGCGACGTTTTCCCTGGGATTGTGCATGGAGCCTAGGTGGGAGGTCAGGGCCGCGCAGTGGAAGACTACGTCCTGCCCGACCAGGGCCTCGCGGCAGGTATCCTCGTCGCGGATATCTCCTTCGAGGATTCTCAGGTCTGCGGCAAAATCTTCTACATTGGCTTGGTTCCCCCCAGCCTCCGGTGACATGTTGTCCAATAGGGTGACCTCATGGCCGAGTTCCAGGCTGCGTAAAGCCAGATTGCTGCCGATGAAACCGAGTCCCCCGGTGATTAGTATTCGCCGTGCCATGATCGTCCCTTAGGATCCAAGGAGTCGGCAGATGCCGTCGCAGACGAAATCCATCTGGGCTTCGCTGACAATCAGGGCGCCTGGTAGATTGATGCCGCGGGCACAAATATCGTAGGCGACGGGGTTGAGTTCTTGATAGCGTTCCCGCGCTCCGGGGTAGGCCGGTAGGGAGGACAGGGGGTAGAAGAAGGGGCGCGCCGGAACGTCCATTTCTCCCAACCGCCGAATGGCCTCCAGCTTGTCGATGCCGTGGCTCTTGCCGATCAGCAGGCCGGTGATCCAGGCGCCGTTGACGCCTCCTTCAGGTTCCGGATTCAGGGTGATGTCAGGAATATCGGCCAGGCGCTGACGGTAGTGCTCCAGCATCCAGCGCTTTTTGCCGACCAGTTCGTCGATGCGCTGGAATTGTGCATACCCCATGGCTGCCTGCAGGTTGAAGGGCATGTATTTGTACGTGACTTCATAGACGTAATAAGCTGGGCCTTCCGGCTTACGCCCATGGTCCCGTAGGAACATGCAGCGCTGGTAGAGCTCGTCGTCGTCCAGGAGAATCATGCCCCCTTCTCCCGTAACGATGGTTTTGGTTCGGTGAAAGCTGAAAACGGAAGCTTTGCCGAAGTTACCGGCACGCCGACCTCGGTAGCTGGAGCCGACTGCCTCAGCAGCATCCTCGATGAGTGGAATGCCGTGGCGATCAGCGACCGCTTGCAGATCGTCCATCCGCGGCATGTTGCCGAAGACGTCTACGGCGATGATGGCTTTGGTGCGGGGGGTGATGCGCTGTTCCAGGATGTTTGGGTCAAGACACCAGTTGTCGGCTGCAATGTCGCCGAATACGGTTTCTGCCCCTAAGTAATGGATGCCAGCGGAGGACCCGACCCAGGTGCATTCCGGGACGATGACTTCACTGTCTCGGTCTACCCCCAGAGCGGTCAGCAGTAGATGCAGGGCGGTGGTGCAGTTTGGGGTCATGATCCCGTACTTGCGCCCATGGTAGGCGGCGAACTCCCGCTGGAAGCGCTCCACATACTCATAGTTGTACCAACCGTTTCTCATGCAGTCTTCGACGATGCTGATTTCCAGTTCGCTGATGGAAGGACCGGCCATTTGGATGTCTTGAGTCACGTTCAGACCTTTCGTAAAACGCGGGTAGCGGGATGACCTACCACCACAACCCCGTCGGGGATATCGTTTATCACCAAGCTGCCGGCACCGACGATACTGTCCCGGCCGATGTTCAATCGCGGCAAGACCGTGGTTCCGGCTCCGACCCAGGCGCCATCTCCCAGGCGGATGAGACCACAGAGAGTGGCGCCAGGGGCAAGCTCACAGCCGTCACCGAGGATGCACTCGTGGTCCACGGAGGCCCGGGTATTGATGATGACCTGGGCCCCGAGTACCGCTTCTGCTCCTACCAGGGCCCCCGCCATTAGCTGACAGCCCTCGCCGAGTTGGGCATTGGCTTCGACATGGGCAGTTGGGTGTATCACATGGACCGGGTGCAGACCGGCTGCCTTCAGCTGCTCGGCGATTTTCAGCCGCACCCGGCCATGGGGATTGCCGATGGCGATACAAAAGCCAAAGGGGACTCCGTCCTGTCGCTCTTGCCAAGCACAAAATCCCTTCCAACCCAGATACAAGGGGACATCGGGGAATGGTGGTGGGAGACCTGGGGTATCGTCAAAGACGGCCACCACGCTCCCGCCACGAGCTTCAATAATGGGGCGAACCACCTTGGCCTGCCCAGTGCCTCCCCAAAGGATGATGGATTGCCCCTGCAACTCGTACATGGTTTGGCCTAACGTATCGGCTTGTGCAACCAGTCGAAACTGATGCCGGGATCATTATGGGGGAGGCGGATTTCCTCATCAGGCTCGTAGGTGCCTGAGGTGACGTAGATGACCGTGGCTGGACCGTTGATGCATTCATAGCCATGTACCACCTCTGGCGGTAGGTGGTAGATCGAGGCCTCCTGGTGTTCCCCTGCCAGGAAGGTCATGATCTCTCCGTAACAGGGGGAGTCCAGGCGGCGGTCGCAGAGAGCGACGCGCAGGGTGCCGGCAGCCACATAGGTCCATTGGTGCTGCCGGAGGTGGCCATGCCAGGCCTTGATTACTCCGGGATAAACGAGGGAGTGGCTCAGTTGGCCAAAGCCAGCGGCGAAGAAGGGGTCGTTGTTGCGGATGACTTCCCGAAAAAAACCCCGGTCATCACTGTGGGTGGCCAGGGTTTTCAGGAAAACGTCGGGGATCGGGCGGCTCATTTTCGATAAAAGTCTAGGATGGCTTCAATGACCCGGTCCTGTTCGTCGAAACCCAGTTCCGGATATAGGGGTAATGAAAGCACATCTCGTGCCGCTTTTTCTGTTTCTGCTAAGTCAGCATCAATTGCTAAACGCCCTTCGTAAGCGGGCTGCCGGTGGATGGGCATTGGGTAGTGGACCAGGGAGCCAATCTCGTGGCGCTTTAGGTGGGTCTGCAGGGCGTCCCGTTCCTCAGCGCGGACCACGTAGAGGTGATATACGTGCTCGCATTCGGCCCGGCAGGTTGGGAGCTTCAGTGGGGTGTCCTGGAGCAAGGTGTCGTAACGATGTGCCAGCGCTTGGCGCCGTCCGTTGTCTTGCTCCAGAGTTTGCAATTTGATCCGCAAGATGGCGGCCTGGATTTCGTCCAACCGACTATTCCATCCGGGAATGCAGGATACGTAACGTTCCTCCCAGCCGTATTCCCGGATCAGGCGGGCCTGTTTTGCTGTGGTCTGGTTCCCTGTGACTACCATGCCCCCGTCACCAAGGGCGCCCAGGTTCTTGGTGGGATAGAAACTGAAGCAGGCTGCTGCCCCCATGGAGCCAACCCGGCGCCCCCGGTAGCGGGCACCATGGGCCTGGGCGCAGTCCTCGATGACCATGGCTCCGCTTTGCTCTGCCAAGGCTAGGATAGCGTTCATATCGGCAGGCTGGCCATAGAGGTGCACGGGGATGATGGCTCGGGTCCGGGAGGTGATCCGCTGGGCTAGTCTGGTCGGGTCCAGTGTGAAGTACTCGGGCTCAATGTCCACCAGTACCGGCGTGGCGCCGGCAGCCTCAATGGCGGCCACGGTGGCCACGGCTGTGTGGGCGACCGTGATAACTTCATCGCCGCGTCCCACTCCCAAGGCCGCCAGGGCTACCTGCAGGGCCTCCGTGCCATTGCCGACGCCAATACCGTGTGCTGTTCCGCAAAAGTGCGAAAATTCTTGTTCGAACTGACGGGTTTCCTCGCCCAAAATGTACCAGCCGCCGGACATGACCCGGGCGACGGCAGCGTTGATGGCTTCCTGGTGGCTTTCGTATTGGGCCAGGGGATTGGCGCAGGGAATCATGTGCTGATTCCGACGGAGGGGACGTATTCTATCCAGCGGCCACCCGCGGCTTCAAAGGCCTTTTCGTTGGACTTGATCTCCGCGGCATGATTCCAGCCGAAAAGAAGGGCGTAGTCCGGGTAATGTTGGGAAAAGTCCTCGTGAGGACGTACCGGGATATGCACGCCGGGACTGTATTTGCCATGTTTGATCGGTGTTGTGTCGCTAATGAACTCCACCAAATCAGGGGTAATACCGCAGTAGTTCGTTACAGTGGTGCTCTTGGAGGTGGCTGCATAACCAACCACCCGTTTATTTTCCGCCTTCAGGCGCTGCAGCAACGCAATCAGATCGCTGCGGGACTGCTCCACATTACGCCGGAACTGCTGATAAACCGCATATTGATGTAATCCAATCGATTCCTCCCAGGCCATTTGGCGGCGGACCGCGTCGCTGACCGGATAGGCGCCCGCGTGAGCAAGTACATAGCGCATTGAGCCGCCGTGTACCTCCTGGTGCAGGACATCCACCAGTTCCAGTCCGTGCTGGGCGAAGAGCCGGGATACGGAAGTGGCGGAGAAGTAAAAGACGTGCTCGTCGTAGATTTGGTCGTAAGAAGTCTTGGTGACGATGTCGCCGATATAGGGATCCTCGAAAGCGAGGATGCCCTTGGGTTTTAGCAGCAGGCGGATGCCTTCGGCCACCGAATGGAGATAGGGGATGTGGCACATGACGTTGGCGCCGAGAAAGGCGTCCGCCTGGCCGTGCTCGGTGATGATGGCCCGGGCCAGGTCGGCGTTAAAAAATTCACTAACCACGTTGAGGCCTTTGCTCCGTGCCACTTCGGCCACGTTCTTGGAAGGTTCGATACCAATGTGGCGTATGCCTTTGGTAGCGAAATACTGCAGCATGATGCCGTCGTTGCAGCCGATTTCCGCCACCAGTGGGTCGGCCTCTGTTAGATAGCGCTCGCACACCCAATCGGCAAAAGAGCCGAAATGCTGGGCCATGCGACGGGACGTGGAAGAGAAGAAGGGATACTCTCCGTGGAACAGCTTTTGTTCATCCACTAGTTGCATTAGCTGCACCATGGTGCAGTGGGGGCAGAACCCAACCTGAAGTTCGAAAAAGAACTCGTTCGCGTAGTGTTCAGGGCTGAGAAAACCATTGGCGATGGGCATGCGCCCGAAACTAATGACTTCCTGTAGCGGCGTTTGGCAGATCAGACAATTGGACATGTAAGCCTCGTTGATGATGCGGTTGCATGGCTGACTAACGGCAGCTGGAAGAGTTTTTTAAGGATATTGCCAGATTTGTGCCTAGGCCTGCACCACCCGGTTCTTGCCCGTGCGCTTGGCTTCGTACATGGCCGTATCTGCCCGCTTGATGGCCGCGGCCTGGTCTTCACCGGGCTGGTAGGCAGTGACGCCGGCGCTGAAGGTGATCAGCAGCTTCTGGTTGTCGTGCATGAAGTAGTGCTTGGTCAGCTCCCGCTGCAGCCGTTGCAGGGCGTGGGTCGAGTCTTCCAGGCCGGTGTCCGGCAGCAGGATGACAAACTCCTCGCCGCCGAAGCGGGCCACCAGGTCGGTGGGGCGCATGGTGTTCTTGATGACCGTGATGAGGTGGATCAGGGCGGCGTCGCCGGCGTCGTGGCCCAGGCTGTCATTGAGCTTCTTGAAGTTGTCGATGTCCAGGATGGCCAGGCAGAGGGAGGTGCGGCGCCGCTGGGTGCGGGCCGTTTCCTTGGCGAAGGCTTCCTCCAGGCCGTGGCGGTTGAGGGCGCCGGTGAGCTGGTCGTGGCGCACCAGGGTGCTGGCCTTGTCCAGCTCGCCCTGCAGTTCGGCCACCCGCTGTTCCGATTCCCGCACCCGCTGCTGGGTGGCCCGCAGTTCGTCGCGGGAGCGCTGGGCATTGAGCTGGATGATGCGGGTTTCGTGCATCACTTCGTCGATGACGGCCCGCAGGTCGGCAATGTTGTTGGCCGTGGCAATGCGCTGGGCACAGGCCTCCACCTTGTCGTGGTAGTCGGAGGTGGAGTCGGCGAAATCGGCCAGATGGTCCACGAAGCCTGCCAGCATGTGCTTCAGGGCCTCTTGGGCTTCGCTCAGGCTGTGCTTGAGCTGGCTCTGCTTGAAGATGACTTCCTTGATGCGCTGCTCGGCGTCGTCAATGGTGCGCAGGGAGAGGGGGCTGGTGACGATGTCTCGCACCATTTCGATCTGACCGTGCAGCCACTGGTCGTCTTCCACCAGTTCGCTGACGTTCTCGATCAGCAATTGCAGCAGATGCAGCAGGCCGGTGCGCAGCTCCCGCTGGTCATCCGCCAGCAGTTCGAGGCGGAAGGCGAACTGCTTGAGCTTGTCCAGCAGCTTTTTCAGGGCCTTTGTGTCCTGGGCCCGGCGCACGGCGCTGGCCAGGGTCCGGGCTTCTTCCACCAACTGGGGCGACTCCACCAGCTGGGTGGCGACGGCCGTTTCCAGGGTGAAGGCAAACAGTTCCCGCAGTTCGCCGACCAGGGCGTTGTCGGCGCTGGCCGATGCTGTGGTCGCGGCGACAGCATCGGCGCCGTTGTCCTCCTCTGCCATCTCGGGGGCGTCGGCCAGGGGTGTGCCGCCGGCGTCCGCATTCTGGTTCCAGGAATTGAGAAGTCCTTTCAGGCGGGTGAAGAGCAGGTCCGGATCCTTGCCGGCACTGGATAGCACGTGTTCCAGGGAGTCCCTTTTCTTGCCGGGCGTCAGGCCGGCATGATGGGTTTCCCATTGCCGGATCAGTTCGGCAATGAGGTCGCTCCAAGGCGGCGGTTCGCTGCTGGCTTCGGTACAGAAGGCCTTCCAGGTGTTCTGGAAGCGTTCCCAACTCTTGTCCCGGATCGCCTCGTCGAAAGACCTGGCAAGGCGCTGCTGGGCCGGTCGGCTGCGGTCAAGGGCGGCCGCCAGGCTTTTGCACTGCTTTTCCGGGAACGGCTCATCCCCCGGCGGGTGTTCGGCAATTTCGTTGTAGAGAGTGAAGTAATTGTCCGGAGTCGGCGGTATGCGCCGGACGGCCAGTTGCCGGAGGACTTCACGAGCAATTTCGGAGGGATTGGAGAGGGCAGCCATGGAATTTGAGTCTTGCTCGAAGATTGCAGCCTATTCTATATGCGACAGCACGTCAGGGGGCATGCCTCGGTTATAATGGCGGCCCCGCCGGGTTAGCTCAGTAGGTAGAGCAGCGCACTTGTAATGCGAAGGTCACCAGTTCGATTCCGGTACCCGGCACCATCCCTCTCTCTTTTCCCTGCTTGCCTGCTCAGGTCGGGCCCGGTTCGTGATAACCCAGCCGGTGCGATAAATCCTGGGCGGCTTGCCGGATGGCGGCGGCAATGTTGCTGTCCCAGTCGCTGGCAAAGTTGCCGATCGGCCCCAGGGAAGTGATTGCCGCCACCATGGTGCCCGTCTGATTGAATACCGGCGCACTGAAACCGTTGATGCCCGGAGAGTAGCTGCCGCTGGCCCGGGCAATGCCCTGGTTGCGGATTTCCGACAGCAGGCCGTCCATTTCCCGGCGCGCAGCCGCCAGGGTGGTGCTGTTCGCTTCCGCGTTCGCCTTGATTTCGACTTCCAGCAGTTGGCGCAGGTAGGGGGAGCGGAAAAAGGCGGCAAACGCCCGGCCCGTGGCCGAACTGGCCAGCGGCAGGACGGTACCGGCGCGCAACGCAACGGTGATCGGTCCGCCGGCCTCTAGCAGGCGGACCACCGTGGCACCATGATTCCCCCATACGGCCAGGGCAACGGTTTCACCCAGGCGCTCGCAGAGGTCCTCCAATATCGGGGTGGCGAGGCGAACCGGATCCAGCCGGCCCATGGCGGCCAAGCCCAGTTCCAGGGAGAAACTGCCCAGGTCATAGCGGCCGCTGGTCTGGTCCTGCTCGACCAGGCCCATGCGAATGAGGCTGACCAGGTAGCGGTGGGCCTTGGCGGCGGGCATGCCGGCAGCCTTGGCCAGGTCCCGCAGCATCATGGCGCGGCCATTGGCTGCCAGCGCCTGCAATAACTTGCCCCCCACTTCGATGGATTGAATTCCCTGGCGGTCCTTGGTTTTTGGCTTTTCCATATATGACTTAAGTAGCAAACCCGGTCGCCATATTACATCCGTGTGCGCCCAATCGGGGAGCCGCCGCTGTCAGTACCTTCGCATATAATCATCCGAGACCGTTGTGGCCCAAATGCCAGTTCGGCTTTTATCGAGTGAGAAAGGGGTGGGTATGCAAGCAATTCTGGTGGCCAATCCGAAGGGGGGGTGTGGCAAGACAACCTTGGCGACAAATCTGGCCGGCTATTTCGCCAACCAGGGCAACAAGGTCACCTTGTGTGATTTGGATCGCCAGCAATCCTCCCTGCGCTGGATGGCCTTCCGCGATCCGGAGATGGCACCGGTGACCGGATACTTCGCGGGTAATCAGGTGATGTTCAATCCGCCCCAGGATGTGGATCAGGTGGTGCTGGACGCCCCGGCCGGCCTGCAGGGCTATAAGCTTTCCGACTACCTGCGTCGTGTCGATAAGGTCATCGTTCCGGTGGTGCCTTCCATATTTGATATGGCGGCAACGGAGGATTTCCTCAATTCATTGCGCCAGGAAACCCGCGGTCGGCGGCAGATGCTGGGTATTGTCGCCATGCGGGTGGATCCCAGAACCCGTGCGGCAGTGATGCTGGAAGAGTTTTTGCGTCATTTCGATATTCCCATTGTTAGTTATCTGCGCAACACCCAGAACTACGTAAACGTAGCTGCCGCAGGGCTTTCCGTCTTTGACCCTCCCCGCGCAAAGTTCAAGCGAGATCACGAACAGTGGGATTCCCTCTTGCAGTGGCTCTCCGACTAGGCTATAGTTCGCCTCCCTCGACGCACCAGCCGGTGCAGCCAAGCGAAAGCAAAGCAAGAAACAAACCGGCAGGGGTTGACGAGGTGTAGAGAAAGCGATAATATCTCGCTTCTCTGACGGACGCGGGGTGGAGCAGTCTGGCAGCTCGTCGGGCTCATAACCCGAAGGTCGTAGGTTCAAATCCTGCCCCCGCAACCAGCTCTTTAAAAAATAGGACAACCGATAGGTGTAGGTGCTTGGTTGGGTGTTCCGGCTTAGGTCGGACAAATGAATC
>NZ_JBXAST010000049.1:0-24342 GCF_058809645.1 Azospira sp. MPR-E4
GCGTCAGGGTGGCGGTCATGGCTGGATTCTAGCGCTGCTCGAAGTGCCGGCGGGCACAACGTATCGTGTTGGCATGGATGGCCACGGTGTCGCCGATGTCCCGGGCGTAGCCGCCGGCCATGGCGATGGCCACGGGGATGCCCCGCTCCCGGCAGGCCGCCAGGACCCGCTCGTCGCGGGCCTCCAGGCCGGCCATGGTCAGGGAAAGGCGCCCCAGGCGGTCCCCGGCGTAGGGGTCGGCGCCGGCCAGGTAGATCGCCAGCTGGGGCCGGCAGCGGCTGAAGAGGTCCGCCAGTCCTTGTTCCAGGGCCACCAGATAGGAGGCATCGTCGCAGCCGTCGGGCAGTTCGATGTCCAGGTCGCTGCGGGCTTTGGCGAAGGGATAGTTGCGGGCGCCGTGGATGGAGAAGGTGAACACGCTGGCATCCCCTTCCAGGATGCGGGCGGTGCCGTCGCCCTGGTGCACGTCGCAGTCGATCACCGCCACCTGGCCCACCCCGTCCTGCGCCTGCAGGGCCCGGGCGGCCACGGCGGCATCGTTGAAGACGCAGAAGCCGGCACCGGCGGCATGGGCGGCGTGGTGGGTGCCGCCCGCCAGATTGACGCCCCAGCCCTCTGCCAGGGCTGCCCGGCAGGCGCCCAGGGTGGCGCCGGCGGAGCGGCGGGAGCGCTCCACCATGGCGGCCGACCAGGGAAAGCCGATCTGGCGCATTTCCTCCGGCGTCAGCTGGCCGCTGCAGACCCGTTCCACGTAGGCCGGATCGTGGGCCCGGCAGAGGTCCTCGCGGCTGGCGGCCTCGGGCAGGATGAAGTCCGCCGGCGGGTAGCCTTCGTCGAGCAGGGTCTGGCGCAGGCGGGCGTACTTTTCCATGGGAAAACGGTGGCCCGGGGGCAGGGGCAGGACGAAGGTGTCGGAGTAGAAGAGCTGCATGCCTAGTAGTGATTTCTGCGCTTGTTCGATACGGGGATTCCCGTTAAGGTGGCAACTACAAAAATTTACAATATGCTGCTGTCAGTTTTTGCCGCCAATCAGCTGTACCGGAAGCGGGTCTGGCAACCGGCATTGGTCACCTGTCACCGCGCCCCAATAATGATGAAATACCTGTCCCGGGCCAGCATTCTGCCCATGTTCCTGATGATTTCTGCTCTGCCCGGCCAGGGGGCTGAGTCGGTTGCCGACCTTTCCGAACAGGATTTCCTCGCCGACGTGCCGGTGGTGCTGACCGCTTCCCGCCTGCGCCAGAATGTAGCAGATGCGCCGGCGGCGGTGACGGTGATCGACCGCCAGATGATCCGGGATTCCGGCGCCTGGAGCATTCCCGACCTGTTCCGCCTGGTGCCCGGCATGTACGTGGGGGAAAGCGCCGACCGGGGCACCTTCGTCCCCAATTCCGTGGTCAGCTACCACGGCCTCACCGATGGTTTCTCGCGGCGCATGCAGGTGCTGGTGGACGGCCGTTCCATCTACACCCCCCTCTTCGGCGGCGCCGTCTGGAGCACCTTGCCCCTGGCGCTGGAGGATATCGAGCGCATCGAGGTGATCCGCGGTCCCAACTCGGCCACCTACGGCGCCAACTCCTTCCTCGGCATCATCAACATCATCAGCCGCCATGCCACCGAGACCCAGGGGGCCATGGTGTCCCTCACCGACAGCAAGCGCGGCTCCGATGCCACCTTCCGCTGGGGCGGCAAGGCGGGTGCCCTGGATTACCGGGTCACCGGCAGCCAGCGGCGGGACCAGGGCATCACCGATTCCGCCGTACCGGATGCAATTCACCCGACGGTTCCTAACCGTTTCGACAACAAGCGCCTGAACAACTTCACCTTCCGCGGCGACCTGCAGATCAGCGACCGGGACGCCCTGGAAGTTCAGGCCGGTCTCTCCCAGGGCGACCACCAGTCGGGCAAGAACGAGCTGCCCGGCAGCACCACCTACTCGCCGGAACATGTGCGCAAGCTGGACAGCTACTACGGCCTGCTGCGCTGGCAGCGCAGTTTCAGTGCCGACGAACAGTTGTCGATCAAGGCCTACGCCAATCGGGACGAGCAGAATTACGACCTGGCCAGCCTGGTGGTGCCCCATTTCGGCGTGGTTCCCACGCCCTTTGATTCCCCCATGCGTCTGCTGGGCGAGCGTTACGACCTGGAGGCCCAGCACACCCTGGCACCCACCAGCACCACGCGCCTGGTGTGGGGGGCGGGAGTGCGCCTCGACCGCTTCACCAGCCGCTTCTTCTTCAATGCGAACCAGGCCCAGTCCTTCCGTCAGAGCAACCTGTTCGCCAACCTGGAATGGCGGCCCAGCGCCAGGTGGGTTTTCAACGGCGGCCTGATGCTGGAGAAGAACAGCTATACGGGCTCCCATGCCTCGCCCCGCCTAGCCGCCAACTACCATGTCGTGCCCGGCCATACCCTGCGCGTCTCCACCAGCCGCGCCACCCATACCCCGGTGATGCTGGAAGCCAAGGCCGATTCGCGCTGGACCTTTCCCCTGTCGCCGATCAACTGCCTGATCCTCAAGTCCTGCACCTATCGGGCCTACGGCCATCGCGATGACCTGCAGTCGGAGCAGATCACCTCCCGGGAGGTCGGCTACGTCATGGAACTGCCCGGCGGCTCCCTGGACATCAAGTATTCCCTGGACCACCTGACCCATCTGCTGGAAACGGAAGCCCGGGGCTTCTCCGGCTCCATGATCAATCCCCTCACCGGCCAGATCCTGCCCGGAGTCCAGTACAACAACCTGGGGAGTGCCGACATTCGCGCCCTGGAGGCCCAGTGGCAGCAGAAATTCACGGAAGCGACCCGGCTGCATGTGGCCTGGTCCATGACCAAGGTCACGGGCAATGGGGCCAGTCGCGACAGTGCCAGCATCTACAGCGACTCCGCCCCCCTGCACAGCCGCAGCATGCTGCTGGCCCACGATTTCGGCAGCCGCTGGACCGGCAGCCTGGCCTACTACCAGATGGGGCGCATGGCGGTGCAGGGCGACGGCGACGTGCAGAATCCCTACGAGCGGGTCGATGCCCGTCTGGCCTACCGCTTCCGCGACGGCGCCTACCAGGGCGAGGTCGCCTTCATCGTGCAGAACCTGTTCGACAAGCCCTATCAGGAGGTTTATTACGAAAACCTCATCGGCCGTCGTTCCTACGTCAATCTGCGGCTGGAATTCTGATTTCCCATGTCGCGCCTGTTCCCTTCCCCGGCTCTGCCTCGCCTGCGAATGCTTTGTCATATCGCATTGGCATTGCTGTGGCTGGGGCTGACGGCAGGTGCTGCACCGGCCGCGGCGGCGGATACGGTGGCCGTGGTCCTGAGCGAGCGGGGCGGTGTCTACGCCGAATTCCTTGACGCCCTGAATGCCGGCATGGCCCAGTCCCCGGGCCGGCGGGTGGTGCGGCTGACCGGGGTGGCGGCAGCCGGGGAAAAGATCGACGAGGCGGAACTGGGCGATGCCTCCCTGGTCCTGGCCGTAGGGGCCGGCGCCGCCCGGGCCCTGGCGCGGATGGAAGGGACGCCGCCGGTGTTGAGCGTCCTGGTGCCCCGCCTGACCTTCGAGCGGATCGCTGCCGAATCCGGGCGCCGTGCCCGGCCCGGCAGCTTTTCCGCCCTCTACCTGGACCAGCCCCTGTCGCGCCAGCTCAACCTGTTGCGCTTCGCCCTGCCCGGACGCAAGCGGGTGGCGGCGCTGCTGGGGCCCGAATCCGCCGCTCTGGCGCCGCGCCTGCGCAGTGCCGTGTCCCGGGCCGGCTTTGAACTGCAGATGGAGCAGGTGGCCGAGGAGGGGGACATCGTGCCCGCCCTCAACCGCCTGCTGCCGGGTACCGACGTGCTGCTGGCCCTGCCCGACGGCCTGGTGTTCAACCGCAACACGGCCCGGCCGGTGCTGCTCACCACCTATCGCCACCAGCGCCCGGTGGTGGGCTTTTCCCAGGCCTACGTGACTGCCGGAGCCCTGGCGGCGGTGTTCTCCACCCCGGCCCAGATGGGGCGCCAGACGGCCGAGTTCCTGCGGGGCCTGCCGGCGGGACGGGTGACCCTGGGGGCGCCCCTGTACCCGAGCTACTTCAGCGTCGCCGTCAATCGCAACGTGGCCCGTTCCCTGGGACTGGACCTGCCGGACGAGGGCGTGCTGCGGGAAGCCCTGGAAAAGGCGGGGGAGGGCGAATGATGCAGCACCTCTATCTGCGCCTGGTCGGCAGCATCCGCCAGCGGGCCCTGTGGCTGGCCCTGCTGCCGGCCGTGCTGGTGGCCACGGCCCTGGCCTCCTATTTCTCCATCACCGGCATGGGCGAACTGGACGAGGAACTGCGCCGGCGTGGCCACACCATCGTCCAGTACCTGGCGCCGGCCAGCGAGTACGGCCTCATCTCGGGCAACCGGCCCAGTCTGCAGGCCCTGGTCCAGGCCGCCATGCAGCAGCCCGACGTGCGCGCCGCCGTGGTGACGGACTTCCAGGGCCGGGTCCTGGCCATCAGCGGCCGCACCCAGCTGCCGGTGCGCCTGGTGGAGCAGGCCGGCGACCTGGTGGGGCTGCTGGCCAGCAGTCACGACACCCTGGGCTTCGTCGCCCCGGTGCGCCGCAGCCAGCTGGATATCGACGATTTCCTCAGCCTCGAGCCGATGCCGCCCCAGCCCCCCGGCAGCGACCGCCTGGGCTGGGTCTATGTGGAACTGTCCAGCGAAGACCTGCAGGCGCGCAAGTCGGCCCTGCTGCTGCATACCCTGCTGATCCTGACGGCCGGCCTGGGGGCCGGCGCCTACGTGGCCCTGCGCATGGCCCGTTCCCTGTCCCGTCCCGTGGGGCGCCTGTTGAAGGCCGTCGGACGCATGGCTGCCGGCGAGCTGGAGGCCCGGGTGGAGCAGGCTTCCGCCGGCGAACTGGGGGCCCTGGAACGGGGCTTCAACCACATGGCCAGCCGTCTCCAGGACATGCACGAATCCATGCAGGAGCGCATTGCCACCGCCACTGCCCAGCTGGCCCACCAGGCCAGCCACGATCCCCTCACCGGCCTGGCCAACCGGCGCGAATTCGAACTGCATCTGCAGGCCACCCTGGACGGGCGCGGTGGCGAAGAACTGCACCACGTGCTGTGCTACATCGACCTGGACCGTTTCAAGGTCGTCAACGACACCTGCGGCCACGCCGCCGGCGACGAACTGCTGCGCCAGATCACCCAGCTGCTGCGGCAGCGGGTGCGGGGGCAGGACCTGCTGGCCCGCCTGGGCGGCGACGAGTTCGGCCTGCTGCTGGAACGCTGCAGCCTGGAAGACGGCCTGCGGGTGGTGGAATCCCTGCGCCAGCTGGTGGAGGACTTCCGCTTCGTCTGGAACAACCGGGCCTTCGGCATTGGCGCCAGCATCGGCCTGGTGGAACTGGATTCCCGCATCCAGACCCTGGAGGAGGCCCTGGCCGCCGCCGACCAGGCCTGCTTCGCCGCCAAGGACCTGGGTCGCAACCGCATCCACGTCTACCAGGTCGACGATCGGGAGGTGGTGCGGCACCAGGGGGAAATGGACTGGGCCTCCCGCCTGACCCAGGCGGTGGAGGAAAACCGCCTGCTGCTCTACGCCCAGCCGGTGGTGCCCCTGGTTTCCGGCATTTCCTCCTGCCTGCGCTTCGAGGTCTTTCTGCGCCTGCTCAACGAGCGGGGCGAGGTGGTGCTGCCGGAGGTGTTTCTGCCAGCGGCGGAGCGCTTCAACCTGATGCCCCGGCTGGACCGCTGGGCCATCGATGCGGCCTGCTCCGGCCTGCGCCGGCTGCTGGATCAGGAAAGCCACCCCAGCCTGCAGTGCGGCATCAACCTCTCGGTGCAGACCGTGGGCCGGCCCGAGACCCTGGAATACATCGGCGAGCGCCTGCAGCACTACGACATTGCCCCGGCCTGCCTCTGCTTCGAAGTGGCCGAGGCCGCAGCCAGCCGCCAGTTCGCCGAGGTGCAGACCTTCGCCCAGGGCCTGCGCCAGCTGGGCTGCGGCTTTGCCTTCGACGCTTTCGGCAGCGGCCTCTCCTCCTTTGCCTACCTGCGGGCCCTGCCGCCGGATTATGTGAAGATCGACGGCGACCTGATCCACCGCATGACCGACGACCGGGTCAGCCAGACCCTGGTGCGGGCCATCCACGACATCAGCCGCCAGCTGGGCGTGGCCGCCGTGGCCGAGATGGTGGACGATGCCGCGGTCTTCGCCATGGTGCGGGAGATCGGCATCGAGCTGGGGCAGGGCACCTGGTTCGATCCGCCCCAGCTGTTCGAGGACTGGCTGGCGGTGTGCGAGGCCCGTCACGTCAATGGCGAGGCCGGCGTCTATTCGATCCTGCCGTCGCCGGCGGCCTGAGGCCGGCGAACTTTTCGCGTTTTTTGCGTTCTCTCCAGCAGAAGAGCCCGGGGTCGTGGATACAATGCGGTATCCAGGGCGCAGACGGGCAGGGACGGGGAGCATGGGGAAGGATACGGAGCGTATCTCGATCAGGCTGGTGGTGGGACTCACCGCCGTCTTCCTGCTTTGCCTGTGGGCCTTCGTCGCCTACTGGAGCCTGCGCAGCCGCGATCTGGAAATCGACAGCACCCGGGTCACCCTGGTGCGCCTGTCCACCGCCGCGGAAGAGCAGGTGCGGCGCATGTTCAAGCTGGTGGAAGTCTTTCTCGACACCTCCGACCTGTGGCTGGCCAACCATCCCCAGGCCGATCCCCTCACCGATCCCCAGTTCTCCGCCCTGGTGCAAGGCTTCTACCGGGCTTCCGGCAATGCCATCCAGCTGCGCCTGGTGAAGCGCGACGGCGCCCTCTACCGCATTCCCGCCGAAGGCCCCAAGCCCAACGCCCGGGTCGGCGACCGGGACTATTTCCTCGCCCAGGGCGACGCCGGACGGCGCGGCTTCTACATCGGCACCCCGGTGCAGAGCCGGGAGAACGGCCACTGGCTGATCCCCATCTCCGTGCCCCTGCAGCGGAGCAGCCACGACGTGACGGTGCTGCTCGCCTCCATCCGGGTGGACTATTTCGCCGGCGTCTTCGAGCAGGAGCGCATCCGCCCCAACGGCGCCATCACCCTGCTCCGCCGGGACGGCACCCTGCTGGCCCGGGCTCCCCACCTGCCCCAGTTGCTGGGCAAGTCGGCGGCCCAGACCGACGTCTTTGCCGACTTCCTGCCCCGGGCGCCCCGGGGGGTGGAGTTCTCTTCCTCCAGCGCCACCGACGGCGTCAGCAAGCTCACCTCCTATGCCGCCATGGACGATTTTCCCCTGGTGGTGGTGGTGGCTGCCGCCACCGACGACATCCTGGCCCGCTGGGAGCTGGACGCCACGGTCATCACCCTGGTGGGGCTGATCCTCACCGTCTTCGCCCTGGCCGCTTCCGGCCGCCTCATCTGGCTGCTGCGGGACCAGGAACGGGCCCGCTGCGAACTGTTCCGCATGGCCAGCACCGACGACCTGACGGGCTGCCTCAACCGGCGTCATTTCATGGCCTCCCTGACCCGGGAGTTTTCCCGCAGCCAGCGCCACGGCGACGACCTCAGCCTGATGGTGCTGGACCTGGATTTCTTCAAGCGCATCAACGACGGCTACGGCCATGCCGTCGGCGACAAGGCCCTCGGCGCCTTTGTCGCCGCCGCCCAGTCCTGCCTGCGCCAGTCCGACCAGTTTGCCCGCCTGGGGGGCGAGGAATTCGGCATCCTGCTGCCGGTGACCACGGTGGAACAGGCCCAGCCCGTGGCCGAGCGCCTGCGCCAGAAGGTGGCCGAGATCCGCATCCCGACGCCCCAGGGCGTGGTGCAGTTCACCGTCAGCATCGGCATTGCCGCTTACAGCAGCGATCTGGCCTCGGCGGAAGAACTGCTGCTGCAGGCCGACCGGGCGCTCTACGCCGCCAAGGGGGCCGGGCGCAACCGGGTGGTGGCGGCGCCGCCTGCCGGGCTCCCCGCAGACACCGTCGTTACCCCGGGCTAGGGGGGCGCCAAGCGGGTATAATCCCGCCTTTCGCCTTACCCCTTCAGCCACTCCCTCTCGAAATCCCATGGCCGACATCATCTTCCTGCGTGGCGCTCCCGCCTTTTCCGCTTTCCGTCTGCAACGTCTCCAGGCTCGATTGAGCGCCGCCGTGCCCGCCGTGGCCGGGGTGGAAGCGGACTACTGGCACTTCGTGCAGCTCGACCAGCCCCTGGCCGACGATGCCCGCGGCCAGTTGGCCAGACTGCTCGAAGAGCGTCACGGCGAGGAACGCGGCGACGACCTGGAACTGTTCCTGGTGACGCCCCGCATCGGCACCATTTCCCCCTGGTCCTCCAAGGCCACCGACATTGCCATCAATGCGGGCCTTGCCGCCGTCGAACGCATCGAGCGGGGCATCGCCTACTGGGTGCGCACCCCGGGCGGCCGCAGCCTTTCCGCCGAGGAGCGGGCTGCCGTGGCGGCCCAGCTGCACGACCGCATGACCGAATCCGTCATGGCCGACTTCGACGAGACCGCCGGCCTGTTCCGCCATTTCGAAGCCCAGCGCCTGTCCCGCGTGGACCTGCTGGCCGGCGGCCGGCCCGCCCTGGTGGCGGCCAACACCGACCTGGGCCTGGCCCTGTCGGAGGACGAAATCGACTACCTGCTGGACATCTACCAGAAGGCGGGGCGCAACCCCACCGACGTGGAACTGATGATGTTCGCCCAGGCCAACTCCGAACACTGTCGCCACAAGATCTTCAACGCCGCCTGGGTGGTGGATGGGGAAGCCCGCGACGAGACCCTGTTCGGCATGATCAAGGCCACCCACAAGGCCAATCCCCAGGGCACGGTGATGGCCTATGCGGACAACGCCTCCATCATCGAGGGCGCCAAGGTGCCCCGTTTCTACCCCCAGGCCGACGGCTCCTACGCCTACAAGGAAGAGCTGACCCACATCCTGACCAAGGTGGAAACCCACAACCACCCCACCGCCATCTCTCCCTTCCCCGGCGCCTCCACCGGTTCCGGCGGCGAGATCCGCGATGAGGGGGCCACCGGCCGCGGCTCCAAGCCCAAGGCCGGCCTCTGCGGCTTCTCCGTTTCCAACCTGTTCGTGCCTGGCGCCGAGCGGCCCTGGGAAACCACCATCGGCAAGCCTTCCCGCATCGCCTCGGCCCTTTCCATCATGCTGGAAGGCCCCATCGGTGCCGCCGCCTTCAACAACGAATTCGGCCGCCCCAACCTGACCGGCTACTTCCGCACCTATGAAGAAAACGTGGGTCCGGAAGTGCGCGGCTACCACAAGCCCATCATGATCGCCGGCGGCCTCGGCAACATCGAGGACGGCCAGTCCTTCAAGGCTGAAGTCTTCCCCGCCGGCACCCTGCTGGTGCAGCTGGGCGGCCCCGGCATGCTCATCGGCCTGGGCGGCGGCGCCGCTTCCTCCATGGCCACCGGCGCCAACAACGAGGACCTGGACTTCGCCTCCGTGCAGCGGGGCAACCCGGAAATCCAGCGTCGCGCCCAGGAAGTGATCGACCGCTGCTGGCAGATGGGCGTGCCCAAGAACGACATCGCCGCTCCTGGCGACGGCAACCCCATCCTCTCCATCCACGACGTGGGCGCCGGCGGCCTGTCCAACGCCTTCCCCGAACTGGCCCACTCCGGCCAGTGCGGCGCCACCTTCGACCTGCGCGCCGTGCCCATCGAGGAACCGGGCATGAGCCCGGCGGAAATCTGGAGCAACGAATCCCAGGAACGCTACGTCCTGGCCCTGCCGCCTTCCCGCCTGGAAGAGTTCAAGGCCCTGTGCGAGCGGGAGCGCTGCCCCTTCGCCGTGGTCGGCGTCACCACCGCCGATGGCCGCCTCAAGGTGACCGACGCCAAGCTGGGCGAGGACCCGGTGGACATGGACATGGAAGCCCTGCTCGGCAAGCCGCCGCGCATGACCCGGGAGGCCGTGCACCAGGCGCCCGCCGCCGTGCCCTTCGCCGCCGACAGCATCAATCTCAAGGATGCGGGCTACCGGGTGCTGCAGCTGCCCTCCGTGGCCGACAAGACCTTCCTCATCACCATCGGCGACCGTTCCGTCGGCGGCATGACCGCCCGGGACCAGATGGTCGGCCCCTGGCAGGTGCCCGTGGCCGACGTGGCCGTGACCCTGATGGGCTACCAGGGCTACCAGGGTGAAGCCTTCGCCATGGGCGAGCGCACCCCCCTGGCCGTGCTCGACGCCCCCGCTTCCGGCCGCATGGCCGTGGGCGAGGCGGTGACCAACCTGGCCGCTGCCCCCATCAACAAGCTCTCCGACGTCAAGCTCTCCGCCAACTGGATGGCCGCTGCCGGCTACCCGGGCGAGGACGCCCGCCTCTTCGATACGGTCAAGGCCACCTCCGAGGTGTGCCAGGCCTTGGGGCTTTCCATCCCCGTGGGCAAGGATTCCCTCTCCATGCGTACCGCCTGGGAAGAGGGCGGTGAAAAGAAGCAGGTGGTCTCCCCCCTGTCCCTCATCGTCACCGGCTTTGCCCACAGCCCGGATGTGCGCCGCACCCTGACCCCGGTGCTGCAGCTGGACCAGGGCGAAACCGAACTGCTGCTGCTGGACCTCTCCGCCGGCAAGAACCGCCTGGGCGGCTCCGCCCTGGCCCAGGTCTACAACGCCACCGGCGAACAGGTGCCCGATCTGGATGAGCCCAAGCTGCTGGCGGCCTTCTTCGCCGTGGTGCAGAAGCTTAACCAGGACGGCCTGCTGCTGGCCTACCACGACCGTTCCGACGGCGGCCTCTTCGCCGCTGCCTGCGAGATGGCCTTCGCCTCCCGTTGCGGTATCACCATCAACGCCGACATCCTGGCCTACGACCCCCTGCAGAACGATGTGGATGGCGCCGAGAAGCGCCCCGACCTGCTCGAGGGCCGCTCCATGGAACTGCTGGTGAAGGCCCTCTTCAACGAGGAACTGGGCGCCCTGGTGCAGATCCGCCGGGCCGACCGGGAGAAGATCACCGCCATCCTGCGCGAGGCCGGCCTGGGCCAGTGCTACGCCCTGGTGGGTTACCCCAACGACCGGGACCAGGTGCGCGTCTTCCGCAACGCCAAGCCCCTCTTCTCCGAGAGCCGGGTGGACCTGCAACGGGCCTGGTCCGAGACCTCCTACAAGCTGCAGTCCCTGCGCGACAACCCGGACTGCGCCCAGCAGGAATTCGACCGCATCCTGGACACCCAGGACCCGGGCCTCTCCGCCAGCCTCACCTTCGACATCGCCGAAGATGTGGCCGCCCCCTTCATCAACAGCGGCGCCAAGCCGAAGATGGCCATCCTGCGCGAGCAGGGCGTGAACAGCCATTACGAGATGGCCGCCGCCTTCGACCGGGCCGGCTTCCATTCCGTCGATGTGCACATGAGCGACATCCTGGCCGGCCGGGTCTCCCTACAGGACTTCAAGGGTGCCGTGGCCTGCGGCGGCTTCTCCTACGGCGACGTGCTCGGCGCCGGCCAGGGCTGGGCCAAGACCATCCTGTTCAACGGCAAAGCCCGGGACGAGTTCTCCGCCTTCTTCCAGCGCCCCGACACCTTCGCCCTGGGCGTCTGCAACGGCTGCCAGATGATGAGCGCCCTCAAGGAACTGGTGCCCGGTGCCGAGCACTGGCCCGCCCTGCAGCGCAACATCGTGGAGCAGTTCGAAGCCCGCTTCGTCATGACCGAAGTGACCGAGTCGCCTTCCCTGTTCTTCGCCGGCATGGCCGGTTCCCGCATGCCCATCGTCGTCTCCCACGGCGAGGGCCGGGCCGAGTTCGCCAACGCCCAGGATCAGGCCAAGGCCCTGGTGGCCCTGCGCTATGTGGACAACAAGGGTGCGCCCACCGAGGTCTATCCCTACAACCCCAACGGCTCGCCTGCCGGCGTTACCGGCTTCACCACCGCCGACGGCCGCTTCACCATCATGATGCCGCATCCGGAACGGGTCTTCCGCTCCGTGCAAATGTCATGGCATCCTAGCGCCTGGGGCGAAGACAGCCCCTGGATGCGCATGTTCCGCAACGCCCGCCGCTGGGTGGGCTAGGAACACCCAGGGCCGGGAGCGGCAGCCGGACAGAAGATCCGGCGCCGCGCCACAGGAACGGCCCTCAACTTTCAGGGAGGTATGCGATGGCATTCATGCCATGGACCAAGGAGCTGGAACTGGGGCTGGTCGAGATCGACCGGCAGCACCACTGGCTCGTGGATCAGACCAACGCGCTGCACGACGAGCTGTCCGCCCCGGCCCCCAGCCGGGACAAGGTGGGACAGATTCTGGAGGGGCTGGTGGATTACACCCACAACCACTTCATCGTCGAGGAGGTGTTGTTCCAGCAGTTCGGTTACCCGGAAACCCCGGCCCACAAGGCCGAACACGACGGTTTCACGGGCAAGGCCATGGATCTGCTGATGCGTTTCGAGGACGGGGAAGAGGTGACCATGGAAGCCCTGGATTTCCTCAAGGAATGGCTGGTGCACCACATCTGCCAGGTGGACCGGGCCTACGTGCCTTTCCTCAAGTCCAAGGGCGCCCTCTAGCCGCCCCCAACGATACGGTAATCAGATGGCGGCTGCGGCCGTCAGGCCAGGCCGGCGGCGCTCGATGAAAAGGGTGCTCCCGGCCTGTCTTTTTGCCTGCTTCTTGGCCATGCTGGCTGCCGCCGCCACCTCGTGGTGGGAGCTGAAGAGGCCCGGCTCCACCCGCAGGGCGCCGATGGAAAGGGAGGGCAGGGGATTGAAGACGGTGCGGCCCTTGCGGTCCTCGCCGACGAAGCCGCCCCGGGCCAGGTCTTCCGGCGCCACCAGGGCCGGCATGCGCTGGTCGAACAGGCGCAGGGCGCGGGCGCAGCGCTCCTCCCAGTCCGGGCTCTGGAACAGGATGATGAAGTCGTCGCCGCCGATGTGGCCGATGAAGTCCAGGCGCGGGTCCGCCACTTCCGCCATGAGCAGCCCCAGCATCTGGATCACGTCGTCGCCCTTGCGGTAGCCGTAGGCGTCGTTGAAGGGCTTGAAGTTGTCGATGTCGTAGTAGCAGGCGGCAAAGGCCGTCTGGCTCTCCAGCAGGCGCTCGGCATGCTCGTTGATGGGCACGTTGCCCGGCAGCTGGGTCAGGGGATTGGCGTAACGGGCAGCCGAAATCTGCATTTCCGTGATCATGGCCATCAGGTCCTGGCCGCTGCCGACCCCGACGTAGGAACCCTGGTCGGTGATGACGAAGCCGTCGTAGAGATAGTGCTTGGCGGCCCGGGCGATCATCAGCCCCACCTCCTGTACCGACAGGTTCTGGTCCACCACCAGGGGTGCCGGGTCCATGAACAGGGTGCACGGCTTCTTGCCGTACAGCTCCCGGCGGAAGGGGCGGGCGAAGCGGTCGATCAGGTTGTGGCGGTTGATCAGGCCCAGGGGCTGGCCCTGGTGCACCACGGGCAGCACGTGCAGTTCCGGGTTGTCCTCGAAGCGCTGGTAAACCATGTCGTTGCAGGCGTCCGGGGCGATGGGCTCGATGAAGTGGCTGAGGGCCCGGGCGGTGCTGCCGCCGGCGCCGCCGGCATTGGGGAAGATGGCGATCTGGCGGTTCTTCAGGACGGCCAGGGTGTCGCTTTCCGGCAGGGTTCGCGGCGTTGGCGCCGGGCGGGCGATGAAGAAGCCCTGGCCGCAGGCGATGCCCAGGTCGCGCACGGTGGTGAAGTCGGCCTCGGTCTCGATGCCCTCGGCGATGATGTAGGCACCGCAGGTTTCGGCGATCTCGTGCATGGAACTGACCAGCTTGAACTTGAGGGCGTCGTCGGCAATGCCCTGGATGAAGTGCCGGTCGATCTTCACATATTCGGGGCGCAGCTCCGACCACAGGCGCAGGTTGGAGAACCCCTCCCCCAGGTCGTCGATGGCGATGCGGTAGCCCTGGCCCCGGTAGTGCATGAGGGCGTCGTGGAGGTCGGCGAAGTCCTCGATCTGCTGGTTTTCCGTCAGTTCGATGATGATGCGGCTGGGGGACAGGCCCAGTTCCCGCAGCAGGCCCTGGGTCTCGCCGTTGCGGAATTCCGGGTCCTTGAGGCAGCCCGGGCTGACATTGACGAAGAGGTTGCCTGGCAGGTTCAGCTGGGCGAAGGCGCGGAAGATGGCGATGCGGCAGGCCCGCTCCAGCTCCATGGTCAGGTCCAGGCGGCGGGCCAGTTCGAAGAGGGCGGCCGGGGTGTGCAGGGGGGAGTCGATGGGGCCCCGGATGAGGCCCTCGAAGCCCATGTAGGACTGGCCCCGGTAGTCCAGGATGGGCTGGAAGACGGGAGTGAGCCGGCCTTCCCGGATCAGTTCGAGAAGGATGTCGGCTTCTTCGGCGCCGGGCAGGGAGTGGGCGCGAAAATTGAGGGCAAGGCGTTCGAGCAGGGAGGCGGCGGTCATCGTCTTCTCCACCAGGGAGGCAGGATCGCCACTGTAGGCGGGGGAGGTTACATGGCGATGACGCAGGACGAAAAAAAGGGGGAGGGCCATGGGCCGCTCCCCCTTGATCGGCGGGCCTCTCCGGGGAGAGGCCGCCAGCAGGCTTATTCCACCTTGGCCTTGGCGCGCAGGTCCTTGACCATGTTTTCCACGATCTGCTGCTGGGCACGCTGCTGCAACTGGCCCTTGACCTGGTCGAAGGGAGGCGGGTTCAGGGGACGGGTGTCTTCCAGCTGGATGATGTGCCAGCCGAAGTCGGACTTCACCGGGGCGTCGGTCAGCTTGCCCTTTTCCAGGCGCACCAGGGCGTCGGCGAAAGGCTTGACGTAGTTGCTGGGGTTGGACCAGCCCAGGTCGCCGCCGTTGTCCTTGGAGCCGGGGTCCTTGGACTGCTTGGCCAGTTCCTCGAACTTCTCGCCCTTCTTCAGCTTGTCCAGGATCACCTTGGCTTCGGTTTCGTTGTCCACCAGGATGTGGCGGGCCTTGTATTCCTTGCCGCCGAGCTTGGACTTGATCTCTTCGTAGTCCTTCTTCAGCTGGGCATCGGTGACCGGGTGCTTGGCCAGGTAGTCCTGGATGAAGGCGCGGATCAGCACGGCCTGGGAGGCCAGACCCATCTGGGCGGCGACGTCGGCCTTCTTGTCCAGGCCCTTCTTCTTGGCTTCCTGGCTGAGGATTTCGCGGCGGACCAGTTCCTCGCGCACGGCGGCGCGCAGTTCCGGACCTTCGGGGGCGCCCTGGGCCTTCTGTTCGGCGATGAAGGCATCAGCCAGGCTCTGGGGCACGGCGGTGCCGTTCACCACCACGGCGGCGGGAGCCTTTTGGGCCATGGCATTGGCCGAGAGAAGGGCGCCGCAAACCAGGGCGGCGGCCAGCTTGGAAGCGGACTTGGAAATAGTCTGCATGAACTTGTCCTTGTGCTGTGTGATGGGTGGGGTAAAACGCGATTATACGGAGTCTTGGTCCGGCGTCAGGGCATTTATGGCGAGGGCATGGATGGGCCCCCGCATCATGTCGCCCAGGGCGTCGTAGACCAGGCGGTGGCGGGCCACCGTGTTCTTGCCGGCAAAGGCGGCGCTGACCAGGGTCAGGCGGTAATGACCGCCGCCGCCGGCAGCGCCGGCATGGCCCCGGTGGGCCGCCGACTCGTCGTCGATGTGCAGGCGCAGGGGGGCCAGCACGGCCAGCCGCCGCTGCATTTCGGCCAGGGTGTCGCTCACGCCGGCAGCACCTTCTTGAAGGGCTTGACCGTGACCTGGGCGTAGACGCCGGCGGCCACATAGGGGTCCGCATCGGCCCAGGCACGGGCGGCTTCCAGGGAGGCGAACTCGGCGACGATGAGGCTGCCGGAGAAGCCGGCCGGGCCAGGATCGGGGGAGTCGATGGCGGGGCAGGGGCCGGCCAGGATCAGGCGGGCTTCCTGCTGCAGCTGGGTGAGCCGCTCCAGGTGGGCGGGACGGGCGGCCAGACGGGCCTCCAGGCTGCCGGGGCGGTCTTCGCCGATGATGATGTAGAGCATCAGTTTTTCTCCTCGTCGCTCACGTACTTGGACAGCATGGCCCCCTGGATGAGGACGAACACCAGCATCAGGCCCATGCCGCCGAACAGTTTGAAATTGACCCAGGTTTCCGTGGGGTAGTGGAAGGCCACATAGAGGTTGAGGGCCCCCATGAGGCTGAAAAAGGCGATCCAGGACAGGTTCATGCGCTGCCAGGCGGCATCGGGCAGTTCCATCTTTTCCTGCATCAGGCTGCGGATCAGGTTGCGGCGGAAGAACAGGGTGGCGCCGCCCAGGATCAGGGCAAAGGCCCAATAGAGGACCGTCGGTTTCCATTTGATGAAGGTTTCGTCGTGCAGCACCAGGGTGGCGCCGCCGAAAATGACGATGATGGCCAGGCTGACCCAGAGCATGGTGTCCACCGGCTTGCGGCGCAGCTTGAGCCAGCCGATCTGGCCGAAGGTGGCGGCGATGGCCACGGCGGTGGCGACGTAGATGCCGGCGAACTTGAAGGCGATGAAAAAGAGGAGGACGGGGAACAGGTCGAAGAGAAACTTCATGGGTATCCGGAAAGGGGCATGCAGCCGTGCTGGGGTCGCTGGATTATGGCGGCTTTCCCCCGGGCTGTCCATGGCGCCTCTGCTATACTTTGCGGTTACAAATCGTCACGAAAAACACCGTGGGGCGGGGCTTTGCAGCCTGCCGCCGGCAGGCGCTTCCCCGGCCCCGCCGGACCCTTTCGTCGCGGCCCTTTTGGCGCCCTTTCCGTTCTTCCGGCCCTTGCCCATGAACCAGACTCCTGCCGTCCGCCGCCGCTTCAGCCTGCTGCCCTACCGCATCAGTTCCCAGGTGGCGCTGCTGGTGTCCCTGCTGTTCATGCTCACCGTGTTCGCCTTCACCGCCTACACGGTGCAGGAGCAGGCCGACCTGTCCCAGGAAACCATTACCCGCCACAGCCAGGCCCTGGCCGAGAACATCGCCCTCACCGCGGCGCCTCAGATGGTGCTGGGGGACGAGAGCGCCCTCGAGTATTTCCTGCTGCGCTCCGCCGAGTATCCGGACATCCAGGCCCTGACCCTGATCGACGCCAGGGGCAAGGTCCTGGCTTCGGTGCGCAAGGATGCCCAGGGCGGCTCCAGCGCCGAATACGGCGTTTCCCGCCTGTTGCCGCCCCATGGCGAGGAGCCCCGCTCCAACCTGCTGGAAACCCCGGCCGGCCGCCGTCTGCTGCTGTGGCAGCCGGTTGCCAACGGCCAGGTGCTGGGCTGGCTGCGTCTGGAGATCGGCCTCGACCTGCTGGCCGACGCCCGGCGCCACATCTGGCAGGACAGCATCGTCACCGCCCTGGCGGCCATCATCGGCAGCACCACCCTGTTGCTGCTGTTCCTCCTGCGGCCCCTGCGGGCCCTGCGCCAGGCCACGGATTTCGCCTCACGCCTCGACGTGCTGCGGGGTCAGAGCCTGCCGGCCTACCACGGCAGCCTGGAGATCGGCGAGCTGGTGCAGGCCCTCAACCGGGCCTCGCGCCGCCTCAAGCAGCAGGAAGAGACCATCGAGGAAAACAGCCGCTTCCTGCAGAGCCTGACCGATGCTTTGGGGGAAGGGGTCATCGCCACCGACGCCGAGGGGCGCTGCACCTTCATCAACGCCGAGGGCGAGCGCATGCTGGGCTGGCGCCGCCAGGAGCTGCTGGGCAAGGATGTGCACCACACCATCCACTTCCAGACCGCCACCGGCTTCCACGTCAGCCAGGACGAATGCCCCCTGCACTCGCCGGCGGTGGCCAGCCGGCCCTTCCGTTCCGAGCTGGATGCCTTCACCCGCAGCGACGGCAGCGTCTTTCCCATCTCCGTCGTTTCCGTGCCCCTCTTCGAGGGCGAGCGCTTCACCGGCACCGTGGCCGCTTTCCAGGACATCACCGAGCGCAAGCGGGACGAGGACTTCCTCATGGCCACCACCTCCCGTCTCTCGGCCCTGATCGAGAGCATGCAGGCGGGCATCCTGGTGGAGGACGAGAACCGCCAGATCGTGCTGGCCAACCAGGCCCTGGGCCAGCTGTTCGAACTGGATGTGGACCCCCAGGAGCTGGTGGGGGTGGATTGCCGCCTGGTGCTGCAGCACCTGCAGGGCCTGTGCGCCGACGGGGCCCGGTTCGTGCCCCGGGTGGAGGCGGTGGTGGAGGACCGGCGCGCCGTCCTCGGCGAGGAAATCCGCCTGGCCGACGGGCGCGTCCTGGAGCGGGACTACATTCCCATCTACCTCTTCCCCCAGGTGGCCCAGCCGGAGGACTACCGGGGCCACCTGTGGCTGTTCCGCGACATCACCGAGCGCAAGCACGCCGAGCTGGAACTGCAGCAGGCCAAGGAGGCGGCGGAATCGGCGAACCGGGCCAAGGGCGAATTCCTGGCCAACATGAGCCACGAAATCCGCACCCCCATGAACGGCATCCTGGGCATGACCGACCTGGCCCTGGATTCGGCCCTGACGCCGGAGCAGCGGGACTACCTGGAGATGGTCAAGTCCTCCGCCGACGCCCTGCTGGTGATCATCAACGACATCCTGGACTTCTCCAAGATCGAGGCCGGCAAGCTGGAGCTGGAGCACATCCACTTCCACCTGCGCCAGCTGCTGCGGGAAACCCTCAAGCCCCTGGAACTGCGCGCCCGCCAGCGCAGCCTGACGCTGCGCTGCGAGGTACCGGAGGAGGTGGCCGACGGCTATCTGGGGGATCCGGGGCGGCTGCGCCAGGTGCTCATCAACCTGGTGGGCAACGCCATCAAATTCACCGAGGAAGGCCAGGTTGCGGTGCGCGTCGAAGCCCGGGACGGGCTCCTGCACTTCGCCGTCAGCGATACCGGTATTGGCATTCCGGCGGACAAGCAGCAGCTCATCTTCGAGGCCTTCTCCCAGGCCGACAGCTCGGTCACCCGCCGCTTCGGCGGCACCGGCCTGGGCCTCACCATCTGTACCCGGCTGGTGCGCCTGATGGGCGGCCACATGTGGGTGGAGAGCGACCCGGGCCAGGGCAGCACCTTCCACTTCACCGCCCGCCTGGAGGCCGTGGCCGGTCCGGCCGAGAGTGGCGAGGCCGACGCCGGCCGGGGCGAGGTGGTGCTGCCGCCCCTGCGCCTGCTGGTGGCCGAGGACAACCCGGTGAACCAGAAGCTGGTGCTGACCCTGCTGCAGAAGCGGGGCCACCGCGTGACCCTGGCGGACAACGGCCAGCAGGCCCTGGCGGCCCTGGCGACGGACCATTTCGACCTGGTGCTGATGGATATGCAGATGCCGGTCATGGGCGGCCTCGAAGCCACCCGCCGCATCCGGGCGGCGGAAGCGGCCCGGGGCGACGGTCAGCACCTGCCCATCGTCGCCATGACCGCCAACGCCATGGCCGGGGACCGGGAGCTGTGCCTGGAGGCGGGCATGGACGGCTACGTTTCCAAGCCCCTGCGCCGGGACGAATTCTTCTCCGCCATGGCCGACGTGCTGCCGCCCGAGCTGTTGCGCCAAGCCGGCGCCGCTGCGGCGATACCCGCAGACGGCCAGGCGGCGGCTGCCGCGTCCCCCTCCGAGTCGGCGCCGGCGGCGCTGCGGCGCTGCGACCGGGCCGAAGCCGTGGCCCGCCTGGAAGGGGACGAGGAACTGTTCGCCATGCTGGTGAAAATGTTCAGCGACGACCTGCCCAACTACCTGCAGCGCCTCAACGCCGCCCTGGCGGGGCAGGACATGGAGGCCCTGTCGCGGGAGGCCCACACCCTGAAAGGGCTGCTGGCCACCTTCAGCGCCGGCCGCGGCACGGCCCTGGCCCTGGAACTGGAAACCCGGGCCAAGGGCGGCCACGTGGAAACCCTGGGCGTGCTGGTGCGGCAACTGCAGGAAGAACTGGAACTGGTGCGCCAGGAACTCTTGGCGGGCGCGCCCACCGCCTGAAACGGCAGGCCGGGAGCCTGCCGTGGGGGAGCTGGGCCCGGACGGCCTGCTGCGGATCGGGAGTCGTGGGTTGCGTGCGGCGGCAGGCCGGAGACGCCCGTCCGGTAGCGCTTTCCGTCATGCCATGCCGGACATCGGCCAGGGATGCGCCTCCTGGCCGGGTGCCCCCAGGGGTTTGTTGCCGGGCGCCTAGGGCAGGCGCAGCAGGGCGCCGGCCGCGGCAGCGTCCACGCCGTGGGGAATGACGCCCAGCAGGGGCGCCGGCAGGGCCCGCTCCAGGCAGGCCAGGTTTTCCTCGAAGCGGCTCATGGCCGGATCGATGCGGTTGGCCACCCAGCCCGCCAGGGGCAGGCCCTGGGCGGCGATGGACTCGGCCGTGAGCAGGGCGTGGCTGATGCAGCCCAGGCGCATGCCCACCACCAGGATCACCGGCAGGCCCAGCTCCCGGGCCAGGTCGGCGGCGTCGAAATCATCCCCCAGGGGCACGCGCCAGCCGCCCACTCCTTCCACGATCAGCACCTCGGCCAGGGGCTTGAGCTCCTGAAAGGCATGGCGGATCACCGCCGCCTTGATGGGCCGGCCGGCTTCGGCGGCGGCGATGTGGGGAGCGATGGGCGGGGCGAACAGATAGGGATTGACCAGGTCCCGGGGCGCCACCACGGAGGCGGCGGCCATCAGGCGGCGCACGTCGTCGTTTTCCCCGTCGGCCTCGGTGCCGGCCGCCACCGGCTTCATGGCCAGGGCCGACAGCCCCTGGCGCCGGGCGGCGTGCAGCAGGGCGCAGGCGGAGAAGGTCTTGCCGATTTCCGTATCGGTGCCGGCGATGAAATAACCCTGTTTCATGGTGCGGTCCTCACTGAAAGGCGTTGGCCACAGAAGGCACAGAGATCACAGAGAAAAGCCGGAAATACAAAGGGGACGGAATGCTGCCGCCGGCCGTGGCAGCCGGACGGTTCTTCCCCTCCGTGTTCTCTGTGCCCTCTGTGGCAAAAAAGAATTTCCCCCCGCTCACTTCACCGCCGTACACAGCACCACGTCGTAGGTGGCGGGCAGGCCGGCGGCGCTGCGGTGGCGTTCGTAGCGCGCTTCCACGGTCTTCCAGGCGGCCTTGCCGAGGAAGCCGGTGCGGCGGGCGCCGCCCACCTGGTTGGCGCCGATGTCCTTGATGGCCCGCAGCAGGCTGCGCAGGTCCGGGTAGAAGATCTGCAGCTTGCGCCGCTCCACCCGCAGTTCCTGGAAACCGGCGCCGAGCATGGCTTCGCCGCAGGTGGCCGGGGGCGCGAAGGGCAGCACGTGGCGATGGCTGTCGATGCCGGCGAAAGCCTCCCCCAGTTCGGCGAAGGTGCCGGGCCCCAGGGTGCTGAAGGCGAGGACGCCGCCGGGCGCCAGCACCCGGGCCGCTTCCTTGAGGCTGTGGCCCAGGTCGCACCACTGCACGGCCAGGCTGGACCAGTAGAGGGCGGCGCCGCCGGCGGCCAGGGGCAGGTGCTCCAGGTCGGCGCACAGCGGCAGGCCGCCGTTGTCCCCTTCCCGGGCCCGGGCCAGCATGGCCGGGGCGAAGTCGGCCAGGAGCAGGGGGCGGCCCGGATAGCGGTGGGCCAGCAGGCCGGCGCCGTAGCCGGTGCCGCAGCCGGCATCGAGGAGAAAGCCGGCGGGCAGCTGGCCGTCCCCGGGCGGCAGGGAGGATTCCAGGGCGTCGCACACCTGGCGTTGCAGGGCCGCGGCCTGGTCGTAGGAGTCGGCGGCCCGGTCGAAGGCGCGGCGGATGTGGCGTTTTTCCATCAGGCGGGCAGTCCTTCCGCCCAGGCCTGCAGATGGCCGGCGAAGGCGGCCGGATCGTGCAGGAAGGGGGTGTGGGCAGCCTCCGCCATGAGCTGCAGCTGGCCGTGGGGCAGCTGGGCGGCCAGCCAGCGGGCGGCCTCCACCGGCATCAGGGGATCGGCTTCGCCGTGGATGACCAGGGCCGGATGGGACAGCTTGGGCGCCAGGGGCCGCAGGTCCAGGTCCCGCAGCCAGTCCAGGCCCCGCAGCAGGGCGGCCTTTTCCGCCAGGGGGGCCTTGGTCAGGGGCGCCAGCTGGCGGTTGATGTCCTTGGCCAGGCTGTCGCCCTGGTTCATCAGGGTGGCGAAGCGGGGCAGCACCGGGCCCGGGGCCAGGCCCACGGCGGCGGAGAAACCGCCGAGCAGGCTGGCCGGCTGGCCGGCGTTCCAGCCGTTGCCGGCGAGGAAGCGGGGCGAGGTGGCCACCAGCACCAGGCCGGCGATGCGTTTGGGGGCCCGGGCCGCCATCAGCTGGGCCAGCTGGCCGCCGAGGGACCAGCCGAGCAGCAGGGCGCCCTCGGGCACGTCGGCCAGCAGGGCGTCCACGGTGGCGGCCACCGAGTCGGCGCCGTCGGGGCGGCCCGGATAACCGGGCAACTGCAGCCGGGTGACGGAGAAATGGGGCGTCAGGTGGGGCAGCAGGGCCTCCCACACCCGGGAATCCAGGCCCCAGCCGTGGAGCAGGGCCAGGGGGCGCTTGGCGGGGGAATTCATGGCGTCGGACTCAATTTTTCAGCGGCCCGCATTCGGCCAGGGCCGCCACCAGGGCGTCCACCTGGCCCACGGTGTGGGCGGCGGAAAGGGTGATGCGCAGCCGGGCCTGGCCCTTGGCCACGGTGGGCGGGCGGATGGCGGGCACCCAGATGCCCCGCTCCAGCAGGGCCCGGCTCAGGGCCAGGGTGGGTTCGTTGTCGCCGATGACCAGGGGCTGGATGGGAGTGGGGGAATCCAGCAGCTGCCAGCCCCGCTCGGCGCAGAGGGGTTCCAGGCCCAGGCGCAGGCGGGCGATGAGGGTCACCAGATGGGCCCGGCGCTCGCTGCCGGCGGCGATCAGTTCCAGGCTCTTCTGCAGGGCGCAGGCCACGGCCGGGCTGGCGGCGGTGGTGAAGATGTAGGTGCGGGCCTTCTGCAGCAGCCATTCCAGGACCTTGGCGCTGCCGGCGACGAAGGCGCCGGAGACGCCGGCGGCTTTGCCCAGGGTGCCCATGTAGAGGACCCGGGGCGAGGGAATGAGCTTCACCGCGGCGGCGCTGCCCCGGCCCTGGCCCACCACGCCGAAGCCGTGGGCGTCGTCGATGACCAGCCAGGTGTCGTATTTCTCGGCCAGTTCGTAGAGTTCTTCCAGGGGGGCGATGTCGCCGTCCATGCTGAAGATGGCGTCGGTGACGATCATCTTGCGCGGCGCCTGGCTGGCGGCCAGCTGGCTTTCCAGATGGGCCAGGTCCAGGTGCCGGTAGCGGTGGCTGTCGGCCCGGGAGAGCTGCACCGCATCGATGAGGGAGGCGTGGTTGAGCTTGTCGGCGAAGACCGCGTCGCCCCGGCCCACCAGGGCCGGAATCATGGCCAGGTTGGCCATGTAGCCGGTGGAGAAATACAGGGCCCGCTGGCGCATGACGAAGGCGGCCAGGGCTTCTTCCAGCTGGTGGTGGGGGCGCAGGTGGCCGCTCACCAGATGGGAGGCGCCGGAGCCGGCACCCCACTGCCGGGCGCCCTCGGCCATGGCCTCGGCGATTTCCGGGTGGTTGGCCAGGCCCAGGTAGTCGTTGCTGCAGAAGGCCAGCACCGGCTTGCCGTCCGCCACCATTTCCGGCCCGCAGGGGGAATCGACGATGCGGCGGCGGCGGGTCAGGCCTTCGGCTTCGATGGCTTTGAGTTCGGCGTCCAGGCTTTCCCAGATCATGCGAGTGTGGCCTCCAGGGTGGCCAGGGTGCCCTGGCAGAGATGGCGGGCCTCGTCCTCGGAGAGCACGTAGGGCGGCATCAGATAGACCGTGTTGCCGATGGGGCGCAGCATCAGTTCCCGCTCCAGGCCGGCCTTGTAGAAGCGGCGGGAGAAGGAAGCGTCGGCCCCCTCCACGTCGAACGCCAGGATCATGCCGCGGCGCCGGTAGTGGCGCACCCGGGGATGCTGGCGCAGGGGTTCCAGCAGCTGGTGCAGGCGCTCCGAGAGCTGCCGGTTGGCGGCGATCACGTCGTCCTGCTCGAAGATGTCCAGGGTGGCCAGGGCGGCCCGGCAGGCCAGGGCGTTGCCGGTGTAGGAATGGGAGTGGAGGAAGCCCCGGGTCACGGCATCGTCGAGGAAGGCTTCATACACGGTGTCGGTGGTCAGCACCACGGAGAGGGGCAGATAGCCGCCGGTGATGCCCTTGGAGAGGCAGAGGAAATCGGGGCGCACCGTTTTGCCGTCCACCGCGGCCTGTTCGTGGGCGAAGAAGGTGCCGCTGCGGCCGAAGCCCACGGCGATCTCGTCGCAGATGAGGTGCACGCCGTAGCGGTCGCAGGCCTGCCGCGCCAGACTCAGGTAGAGCGGATCGTGCATGGCCATGCCGGTGGCGCACTGGATCAGGGGCTCCACGATGAGGGCGGCGATGTGGCCGTGGTGGGCTTGCAGATGGGCTTCCAGGGCCGCGGCGGCGCGGCGGGCCACGTCGGCCGCGGTCTCGCCGTCCCGCGCCAGGCGGGCGTCGGGGGAGGGCAGGACGGCGGCGG